>NZ_JBOY01000003.1:0-18495 GCF_000647775.1 Pseudomonas sp. RL
GACCCCCTGGAACACATCGCCCGCGTGCTGCTGCGCCGCTACGGTGTGGTGTTCTGGCGCCTGCTGGAGCGCGAGGCCGACTGGCTGCCGCCGTGGCGGGAGCTGCTACGCGTCTACCACCGCCTGGAGGCGCGCGGCGAGATCCGTGGCGGGCGTTTCGTCACCGGTATCAGTGGCGAACAGTTCGCCCTGCCCGAGGCGGTCGGCCTGTTGCGCGAGGTGCGCCGCCGGCCGGCGGCCGGTGAGCTGATCCGGGTCAGCGGCAGCGACCCGCTGAACCTGGCCGGCACCCTGCTGCCCGGCGAGAAAGTGCCGGCGCTGCCGGGCAACCGCCTGCTGTATCGCGACGGTGTGCCGGTGGCGACGCGGATTGCCGGCAAGGTCGAGTTCCGCGATGTGCCGGACGAAGGCGAGCGGGAGCGCTTGGGTCAGGCGCTGGTACGTGATGAATGGCTCACTGGCCGCGCACGTGGGCCGGCGGGTTGACCAGCTGATCGACCACCATCAGCGCGCGGGGAAACGAGGGGTAGCCACCCTTGGCCACGTCCAGCCCGGCATAAGCCTCCCGGTAGCGCAGGGCGTGGGCGCGGTCGGCCTGCGGCGCAAGGAAGGGCTCGCTGTAGATCTTGTAGAGCAGCGCCAGCGCGTGCGGATGGCGGCGTTCGGCGGAGCGTTCGAGCAATGGCAGGATGCGCTCCAGCGCCGCGCGCTGGCGGATCAGCGACACCGCCTGGTAGAGCGCCACTTCGCCACGGGGGTCCTGGTCGGCGATGCGCGCCAGCAGGGCATCGGCCAGTTCCAGGCTGCTCTGGGGGCCTGAGGTGACCAGCAGGCGGGCCTGCATCAGGTCGTTTTCCTGCAGCAGGCGCTGGGCGTGGCTGTCGAGCACGAGCGGCTCGCAGGGCTTGGCGGCACAGCCGCCCAGCGCCAGGGCGGCGCCAAGGAGAATCCATCGGGTCATGTACGGGTCCGTCGTCCGCAGGGTGGGCACCCTGCTTGGTGATAGTCGAGGAACCGGATCAGTGTGGATCGGCGCTGGCTGATTTGCGAAGCAGCGCACGGATTGGCGCGCGTGACGGGCGCGCCGTCGCCGGTGCGTGGTGGCCAAAAAGGGCGTTGACCACCCGACGCCGAAAGCCTAGAAACGCTCGTTCGGCTTCAGGTAGCGCCATTGCCCCTGCGGCAGCTTGGCCATGCTCACGGTGCCCAGGCGGATGCGCCGCAGGCTGACCAACTGCAGGCCCACCAGCCTGCACAATGTGCGGATGTCGCCCGGCTGGGGCGCCTTCAGGGCCAGGCGCAGGTGGGTTTCGTTCTGCCAGCTGGCCTTGCACACCGGCAGGGTGTGTTCGCCCTGGCGGATGCCGCGCTTGAGCTTGTCCAGACCGCCGTCGACGAGCGTGCCCTTGACCTCGGCAACGTATTCCTCTTCCAGCGGCTTGTGGCGGTTGGTCAGGTGACGGGTCACGCCCCAGCTCTGGGTGAATACCAGCAGGCCGCTGGCCTCGCGCTCCAGCAGACCGACCGGCTGCTGGCGTACCAGATGCTTGTGCACGGCGCGCAGAGTAGGGTCATCCTCGGCCCAGCGATTCTCGCGGGTCAGCAGCGCCAGGGCCTGCTCCACGCTGCAACCGGCCGGCTTGTGCAGCAGCAGGGTGGCCGGCGGCACATCCTCGGCCTCGGCGCCGGGCAGCAGCACGATGGGCTCGTCGGTCACCTTGAACTGCGGCTGTTCCACCACCTCGCCAGCGACGGTGACCCAGCCGCCCTCGATGTACAGCTCGGCTTCGCGACGCGAGCAGCCGAGCAGTTCAACGAGGCGTTTGGACAGACGGACGGGTTCGGACATGGCAGTGGACTCCTGAAGGGGCTGCGATTGTAGCCCCAGGTCAATAAACAGGCGGGGGTATTTGACGATAGAATGCGCGCCTCAATTGCCCGAAGGGCTGTTCGATGTCCTGCGTCTATCTGATCGACGACGACGAACTCATCCTCGACCTGCATGCCGAGCTGTTAGGCGCAGCCGGCCTGAAGGTTCGCCGTTTCTCGTCCTCGCGCGCCTTCCTGTCGTCCTATGTGGCGGCGGGCGACTGCGAGTGCATTCTCTCCGACCTGCGTATGCCCGAACTGGGCGGGCTGGAACTGCAGGCCGAGCTGCTGGCGCGCGGTGTCGAAACGCCGTTGATCTTCATCACCGGGCACGCCGACGTGGCCACCGCCGTGGAAGCCATGCGCCGGGGGGCCTTCGACTATGTGGAAAAGCCCGTGGACGGCCGGCAGTTGCTGGCGCGGGTGCGTGCCGCGCTGGCGCGCTGCGCCGAGCTGCATCAGGCCGGCCAGGCCCGACGCGCGCGCGAGCAGCGGTTGGGCTTGCTCACCGCGCAGGAGCGGCGCATCGCCGAGTGGGTGGTGCAGGGCAAATCCAGTCGGGAAATCTCCGAGCTGGCGTCGATCAGCGTACGGACGGTGGAAAATCACCGGGCCCGCATCATGGACAAATTGCAGGTGAGTTCGGTGGTGGAGATGGTGCGCATGCTGTTGTAGACCGCTTCGGTGGTCGCGGACAGGGAACTGTTGATGCGCCGGTGGGTCGTTTTTCATGAGCGAACGCTCCATGTGTGTTCCCATGAAGAGGCTTACCCATGAAAAGATTTATGAGCTTGTCCGTATTGGCCGCCGCGCTGTTGCCGGTTGCCGTTCTGGCCGCGCCGACGGCGGGAACCCAGGAAATCACGCTCAGTGGCGCCGGCAGCAGCGACAAGGATTTCGATTCCACTCTGCTGAACGTCCAGGGCAGTTGGGGGCAATACCTGAATGATTCCTCCCTGTGGGGGATCCGCCAGTTCGTCGGTATCTTCGATACCGAGGGAGAAAGCACCAAGTTCCAGGGTGCGACCCGGGTGTTCTACGACTACCACTTCGGCACCGGCAACACTCGGCCGTTCATTGGCGCCAGCCTTGGCGGCATTTATGGCGACAATGTCGACGACACCTTCATGGCCGGCCCGGAAATCGGCCTCAAACACTGGGTCAACGACAGTACCTTCATCACCGGTATGGTCGAGTACCAGTTCCTGTTCGACAGCGGCAGCGAGGCCGAAGATACCTACGATGACGGCACGCTCTTCTACAGCCTGGGTTTGGGCTACAACTTCTGAACCCTGCCCTGAAACGAAAACCGGAACCCTAGGGTTCCGGTTTCTTTTGGGGCTCAGGGATGTTTGAGCCCGTAGTGTTCGTCCAGGGTGCCTGGTGCGCCGGCCGGCTTGGGGGCGTAGTCCTTGGGCGCCTGGGAGTCGAGCAGGTCGGATTCCGGAGCCTGCAGACGCTCGCGCTTCTGCTGGTCGTGCAGGGCTGACAACAGACGTTGGCGTGTCACTTCGTCCAGCGCCAGGCGATCGATGCCCTCGGTGAGGTGTTCCTGCACATCCTGGTAGCTCTGGGTGAGCTTGCGCACCAGGGCGGCCGTGGTATTGAAATGAGTGACCACTTCACTCTGGTAGGTTTCAAAACGCTCCTGCAGTTCGTCGAGCTGACTCTGGGTGCGGCTCGGCGCGGCACCAGGTGCCAGGCGGGAAATCAGAAAACCGATGACGACCCCGACAAGCAGGGCAATGGCCGGCACCAACCAGACCATGAGCGACTGTTCCACGAGTCCTTCCTCTATCTGCGGGTTTGTTTTACGTTAGCGACCCCAGTCTGCCCCCGAATGCCGCACCGTACAATGCTACGAAACGCCGGGAATTACTGGTGGCGCGGCCGTCTGTCCGGCGGCGCGCCGTTCTCCGGTGGTGCGTGCACCGCCCGGACCTGAACCAAGACGAGTCGACCCCCAACCGGGTCACGGAGTTCCTGCCTTGCTCACCCGCGAAACCCCTCTGCAGCTCGACGGCCCCAGCGGCGCGCTCGAAGCCCTCTACCTGCCAGTGCCCGACGCGCGCGGCCTGGCGCTGATGTGTCATCCCAACCCGGTCAAGGGCGGCACCATGCTCAACAAGGTGGTCTCCACCCTGCAGCGCACCGCCCGCGACGCCGGCTACAGCACCTTGCGCTTCAACTACCGGGGCGTGGGCGCCAGCGCCGGCAGCCATGACATGCACATGGGCGAGGTGGATGATGCCGAGGCGGCCTGCGACTGGCTGCGCGCCCAGCATCCCGAGCTGCCGCTGAGCCTGCTCGGTTTCTCCTTCGGCGGCTTCGTCGCCGCCGCGCTGGGCGGGCGTCTGGAGGCGCGTGGTCAGCAGCTGGAGCACATCTTCATGGTCGCCCCGGCGGTGATGCGCCTGGACGAGAACGTGCCGTTGCCGCAGACCGGCACGCTGACCCTGATCCAGCCCGAGGACGACGAGGTGGTGCCGCCCGAAGCGGTCTACGCCTGGTCCGAAGCCCTGGCGCGTCCCCATGAGCTGCTGAAAGTGGCAGAATGCGGCCACTTCTTCCATGGCAGGCTGACCGACCTCAAAGAGCTGGTCAGCGAGCGCCTCTGAGCCGCCTGCCACACGTTCGACGGATTTGACACATGACCACGCGCATCCTTACCGGCATCACCACCACCGGCACCCCGCACCTGGGCAACTACGCCGGCGCCATCCGCCCGGCCATCGTCGCCAGCCGCGCCGCCGATGCGGACTCCTTCTACTTCCTGGCCGACTACCACGCGCTGATCAAGTGCGACGACCCGGCGCGCATCCAGCGCTCGCGTCTGGAAATCGCCGCCACCTGGCTGGCCTGCGGCCTGGATACCAACAAGGCGACCTTCTATCGCCAGTCGGACATCCCCGAGATTCCCGAGCTGACCTGGCTGCTCACCTGCGTGGCCGGCAAGGGCCTGCTCAACCGTGCCCACGCCTACAAGGCGGCGGTGGACAAGAACGTCGAGGTCGGTGAAGACCCGGATGCCGGTGTGACCATGGGCCTGTTCAGCTACCCGGTGCTGATGGCCGCCGACATCCTGATGTTCAACGCCCACAAGGTGCCGGTCGGCCGTGACCAGATCCAGCACGTGGAAATGGCCCGTGACATCGGCCAGCGCTTCAACCATCTGTTCGGCCAGGGCCGCGAGCTGTTCACCCTGCCCGAGGCGGTCATCGAGGAAGAGGTGGCGACCCTGCCGGGCCTGGACGGTCGCAAGATGTCCAAGAGCTACGACAACACCATCCCGCTGTTCGGCAGCGCCAAGCAGCTCAAGGACGCCATCGCCCGCATCGTTACCGACTCGAAGCTGCCGGGCGAGCCCAAGGACCCGGACAACGCCCACCTGTTCACCCTCTACCAGGCTTTTGCCAGCGCCGAACAGCAGGCCGCCTTCCGTGCCGACCTGCTGGCCGGGCTGGGCTGGGGCGAGGCCAAGCAGCGCCTGTTCGAGTTGCTCGACAACGAGCTGGGCGAAGCGCGCGAACGCTACCATGCGCTGATCGCCAAGCCGGCCGACCTGGAGGACATCCTGCTGGCCGGCGCCGCCAGGGCGCGGCGCATCGCCACTCCGTTCCTGGCCGAGCTGCGCGAGGCGGTGGGCCTGCGCTCCTTCCGCGAGCAGGTGCAGGTCGCCGGCGCCAGCAAGAAGAAGGCCGCCAAGACCGCACGCTTCGTCAGCTTCCGCGAGCCGGATGGCAGCTTCCGCTTCCGCTTCCTGGCCGCCGACGGCGAGGAACTGCTGCTGTCGCGGCCGTTCAGCGACCCGAAGAAAACCGGTCAGGTCAGCCAGCGGCTGATCGCTCAGGGGCCGGATGCGCTGGAGCTGCGCGAGGACGAGGGCACCCAGTTCACCCTGTGGCTGGACGACGAGTGCATCGCCGACAGCCCGAGCTTCGCCGATCCCGAGGCCCTCGACGCGGCCATGCTGCGGGTGCGCGACGCCATCGCCGGGCTGGCCGCCGAAAGCTGACTTCGTTGTTGGTTCGGCGCCGAGCCGCTGGGGGTGGGAGCGGACTTGTCCGCGAGCTTTGGGTATGGCCTGGAAAAGACTCGCGAATGAATTCGCTCCTACGGGCACGCGCCGGTCGCCACTTTTCATGACCTGAGGAAAGAGCTGTCTTGAACGATCTGAGCAAATTGCCAAGCACCGAGGGCGCCGTTAAAGTGTCGGCCCCCTCCACCAACCCCGACGCTGCCATGACTCCACTCCAGCGCTATCAGGCCGATCTGCAACGCCCCGACTTTTTCCACGACGCCGCCCAGGAAAACGCCGTGCGTCACCTGCAGCGCCTGTACGACGACCTGGTGGCCGCACAGCAGCAATCGAGCGGCCTGCTCGGCAAGCTGTTCGGCAAGAAGGCGCAGGGCCCGATCAAGGGCATCTACTTCTGGGGTGGCGTGGGTCGCGGCAAGACTTACCTGGTGGATACCTTCTTCGACGCGCTGCCGTTCGAACAGAAGATGCGCACGCACTTCCACCGCTTCATGAAGCGCGTGCACGAGGAACTGAAGACCCTCAAGGGCGAGAAGAACCCGCTGCCGATCATCGCCAAGCGCTTCGCTGGCGAGGCCCGGGTGATCTGCTTCGACGAATTCTTCGTGTCGGACATCACCGATGCCATGATCCTCGCCACCCTGCTGGACGAGCTGTTCAAGAACGGCGTGTCGCTGGTGGCCACCTCCAACATCGTGCCGGACGGCCTGTACAAGGACGGCCTGCAGCGCGCCCGTTTCCTGCCGGCCATCGCCCTGCTCAAGCAGCACACCGAGATCGTCAACGTCGACAGCGGCATCGACTACCGTCTGCGCGCCCTGGAGCAGGCCGAGCTGTACCACTGGCCGCTGGACGCCGAGGCCGAGCTGAGCCTGGAGCGCAGCTTCAAGAGCCTGCTCACCGAGAATTGCACGGTGCGTGAAAACGAGCCGCTGATGATCGAGAACCGCATCATCCGCGCCCGCAAGGTGGCCAACGACATCGCCTGGTTCGAATTCCGCGAGCTGTGCGACGGCCCGCGCAGTCAGAACGACTACATCGAGCTGGGCAAGATCTTCGAAGCGGTGCTGGTGGCCAACGTCGAACGCATGGATGCCATGAAGGACGATATGGCGCGGCGCTTCATCAACCTGGTGGACGAGTTCTACGACCGCAACGTCAAGCTGATCCTCTCCGCCGAAGTGGAACTCAAGGACCTGTACGCCGGCGGCCGCCTGGAATTCGAATTCCAGCGCACCCTGAGCCGTCTGCTGGAAATGCAATCCCACGAGTTCCTGGCGCGCCCGCACAAGCCCTGAGTGTGTGGTCGCCCGCTGCAGGGCTGGCATAGAGCCGGCTCTGCAGCGATTCATGTTCCACGAGCCTCTGTCCCGCCCTTTGCCGGGTGGATGAAACCTTTCCCCGACCCGCCACTCCACTGCACTGAACCCATCAGTGAGGGAGATTTGCCATGAGCAGTGCAGGCGACAAGGCCCGCGGTATGGCCAACGAAGCGGCAGGCAAGGTCAAGCAGGGCGTCGGTGAAGCCACCGGCAACCAGGGCATGCGCCAGGAAGGCAAGATCCAGGAGCGCAAGGGCGAAGCCCAGCAGGTCAAGGGCGACGTCAAGGACACCCTGAAGAAAGGCATCGACAAGGCCTGACCTTCCCCCACCGCCCGCCGATGGGTTTTCCGGCCCATCGGCTCCCCTTCGATTCCGTTCCTTCAATCAGGCCGCAACGCGTTCGATCTTGCCGTCGCCGGCGTTCGGTTGGGCGGAATGCTGGCGCCATTTTATTATCTTTTTCCTAATGAATGCCGCGCCGTTGCCGATTAGATGATCAGCGGCAGGCGGGCTCGTGGGGCCGCTGCCCACTGACAGACACGCAAAAAAAGAACAAACCTTCAGCGGAAAAGGGATTCCCCCCATGTTTCTCAGGCGATTCAAGGTTGGCCATCGGGCCATCGTCAGTTTTTCCATCGTGGCCCTGCTGGTCGTGCTGCTCGGCGTGTTCGCCAAGAGCCAGATGCAGGTGATTCGCGGCGCCACGCTCACCATGCAGGACAACACGCTGCCCAGCTATCGCGCCCTGGGCTGGATCGGCGAGCAGATGCTGCGCCTGCGCATCATGTCGTTTCGTCTCTATGTGGACCGCGAGCCCGACAAACTCAAGGCCAGTCTGATCCGCGCGGACGAGATCGCCAACGATCTCGCCAAGGCGGTGAACGATTACGAGAAGTTGGTGGTCAGCGAGGCAGAGCGCGAGCAGTTCCGCCTGGTGCGCCAGGCCATGCAGGACTACGTGAACATCCACAAGAGCCTCGTGGACGCTTCCGCCCGGGGCGAGCTGGAGCCGATGCGCGCCCTGCTGGGCGGCGACTACAACCGTCTGTCCATCGAGCTGGGTAAGCAGTTGAACCGGCTCATCGAGATCAAGGGGCAGATTGCCGGCGATTTCGCCCAGAAGGCCCATGAGCAATACGAACTGGCCGATATCGGCGTGCTGGTGTTCATGGCGCTCGCCGCGCTGCTGACCATCGTGCTGGCCAGCGTGCTGACCCGCAGCATTGTCGCGCCGCTCTCCGAAGCGGTACGCATGGCCGAAGTGGTGGCCAACGGCGACCTTACCCACGCCATTCGTGTAGAAGGCCGGGACGAGCCGGCCCAGCTGCTGGCCGCCCTGGAACGCATGCAGCAGAACCTGCGGGATACCCTGCAGCGCATCGTGGATTCCTCGAACCAGCTGTCCTCGGCGGCCGAAGAGCTGAATGCCGTCACCGAGAACTCCAGCCGCGTGCTGCAACAGCAGAACCAGGAAATCGAGCAGGCGGCCACCGCGGTCAACGAGATGACCACCGCCGTGGATGAAGTGGCCCGCAACGCCACGGCTACCTCGGAAGCCTCCCAGGCCTCCGACCGCACCGCGCGGGAAGGTCGCAACCAGGTGGAGCGCACTATCGAATCCATCAACCAGATGACCCGCGAGGCCGGCAGCAGCGCCCAGGAAGTCGACAACCTGGCGGGCCAGGTGCGCAGCATCAGCACCGTGCTGGACGTGATTCGCGCCATCGCCGAACAGACCAACCTGCTGGCGCTCAACGCCGCCATCGAAGCGGCCCGGGCCGGTGAGGCGGGGCGCGGCTTTGCTGTGGTGGCCGATGAGGTGCGTGCCCTGGCGCATCGTACTCAGCAGTCCACCCAGGAAATCGAGCAGATGATCCAGGCGGTGCAGCAGAGCACCGACCAGGCCATGAGCGCGATGCAGACCAGCAACCAGCGCGCGCAGAGCACGCTGGAAATCGCCCATGCCGCCGGCGAAGCGCTGCGCCAGATCACCGAGTCGATCGGCCATATCACCGAGCGCAACCTGATCATCGCCAGCGCTTCGGAAGAGCAGGCCCAGGTGGCTCGCGAGGTGGACCACAACCTGGTCAACATCCGCGACCTGGCCATGCAGACCTCCGCCGGCGCCAACCAGACCAGCGCCGCCAGTCACGAACTGGCGCGTCTGGCGGTGCGCCTCAACGAGCTGGTGACCGGCTTCCGCCTGTAAAGGGATGAAGCGGCCAGCGCGGCGTCGGGCTGGCCGCTTTCGTCGGAACGTCTTGCAGGGGCTCGCAGGCTGGGCCAGCCTCCCTCAACACCAATGGGTATCCGCGAGGGCCTGGCCATGCAACGTCTGCATTGCACCTACCGCAACCACACCATCGTCGCTGACGTGATCGAGTACGAGGGCAGCCCGTTGCCCTGGGCGGCCGGCTGCCGCATCACCGCGCCCGACGGGCGCAGCAGTCGCCGGTTCCCGCTGCCCCACGAACGCGCCTTCCTGTCCGACCGGGACAAGGCCGAACAGGTATCCCTGGCCCACGGCAAGTGGCTGGTCGACCAGCATCTCGACCAGAGCCGCGAGCTGTTCGCCTCGGCGGCCTGAACGGAAACGGGGCTGCCCTGCGCAGCCCCGTTCGGGTCACAGCAGTTCCGGAGGAATGGTGCCGCCGTGCTCGGCCAGGCGCTTCATGACCTCCTTGTGCAGCCACATGTTCATCTGCGCCGAGTCCGCCATCTTGTCCGGCGGGCAACCCAGCTCAGTGGCCAGCTCCTTGCGGGCTTCCAGGCTGCTGTTCAGGCCGAGCAGCTTGAGCAGGTCGACAATCGAGGTGCGCCAGTTCAGCTGCTCCGAATGCGTGGCGGCCATGCTCTCCAGCTTGGCGGCCACATCGACCTGGCTGACCGGTGCTGCCGTGGCGCCCGGTGCTGCTGTCGGGCTCGGCGGCACCACGCCGGAATCGACCGTGGTGCCGCCCGCGGCGGTGGTGGTCCCGGATGGCGGGGCGCCCGCCGGGCGCTCCGTGGCATGTGCGTCGCGGCCGATGCCGAGTTTTTCCTTGATCAGATCGAACAGGCCCATGGGTGGATCCTCCGCTGGTGGTGGTTCTGATGCGACCGCGGATTCGGGCGGGCATTCACTGGTCGGCGGGCTGATCGATAGAGGGTGGCGCGGCTCAGGCTTCGTTGAGCCAGTCTTCGGCTTGCGGTTCCTGGTCGGTGCGAAAGGCGCGAACCTGCAGGCCGGGGATCAGCGCGCCCTCCACCTCGCTGGCGTGGCGCAGCCAGGCGGTGTCGGTCAGCACGGCGCAGCGCTCGAAGCGCTGGATCAGCCGGAACAGTTGCGGCAGGCGCGCCAGCTCGACGGCGAAGGCGCCGAGGGTGGGCAGATCGAAGGCTTCCAGGCGGTAGAGCAAACGGCCCTTGTGCAGGCCGGTGGAGGCATTGAGCAGATGGTCGAGCAACTGGGTCATGGCGTCGCTGTCGAGCTTGCCGTGGATCTCCAGGTCGACGCG
The DNA here is from genome assembly GCF_000647775.1 of Pseudomonas sp. RL. Classification (NCBI taxonomy): domain Bacteria; kingdom Pseudomonadati; phylum Pseudomonadota; class Gammaproteobacteria; order Pseudomonadales; family Pseudomonadaceae; genus Pseudomonas; species Pseudomonas sp. RL. The sequence continues at coordinate 10,730 of NZ_JBOY01000003.1, forward strand.
GTTCTCACCGCTGCGCTTGACCGTGAACATGACGTGTTCCTCACCTGCGGGTTGCTACAGGCAGGCTAGTTCACCGTTGGCGGGCTGTCGGGCGAGGACCCGGCAGCCCGGGGCTGTTCAGCGCAAGCGCATTTCCTTGCCGCTCTTGGCACCGGCCGGGGGGGCCATCTCGGTGGGGGCGGGAATATCGATATGGCGGGTCGCCGGCAGGCGCTTGAGGCGATTCAGCACCGAGACCACCGAGTCCAGCGAGCGCAGGGTGTTGATCTCCACGTGGGGATTCTCCACCGGCCGACGGGTATGGATCTGGTACTGGCGCCACCAGACCACGGTCTTGCCGGCCTGCGCGGGCAGGTCCAGGGTCAGGATGCGCGTCATCTCCGCATAGGGGATGAACCTATCGACGCGGGAGGCGACCTCGGCGGGCAGGTGCAGGCCGTCCTCGTCGAAGAAGGCGTCGAGTTCCGCGCGGGGTTCGACGCGCCGCTTGGCGGGCATCAGGGCCAGCACCCCTGCCAGCACCCCCAGCGCCAGACAGGCAATGCCGGCTTCGGGCTGGCCGAGCAGAAACGCCGGCACGCTCAGCAGCAACAAGGGGAACCACAGCCATTTCCAGAAACGCTTGTAGACATTCGGCGAGTCGCTCGGGGTCGGCAGGTCCGCAGGATTGCGGGAAAAGCTGTCGATCGTCTCGGGGAAGATCTTGATGATGGTTTTCGGGACGGTGTCTGCGGGGGTCGTCATGCGTCGTTATCCTTGAATATCCGAGGCGTCGACCTTGCAAAAGGGGCCGCCATCGGTCCTGGCCCGGCATTGCCGGGGTCCGCCCACAGCCCGGACGGCGGACAAAGGGCAGCGACACGCGCGCCTGATTGATCCGTCAACGGGTAATGGCTATGTGGCAGCAAGCGAGAGTACAGGGTTGCCGAATCGGCGCAAAGACCCGCTTTTCAGAAAAAGCGCGACGTTGATGCCGCGTTGGCGGGGCGTTGCGCCACAGGGGGTTCCGGCTACGAAAGATGCTCTGAAAATGGGGCGCAGACGCGCCCCGGAACTCGGATTCAGCGGGTCGAGACGGGGTGCAGCACGTCTGCGGGCAGCGCGCCGGGAAGCGTATCGCCAAACCCCTGGTCGATGGCTGGCAGCTTGTGGGCAATGCCCTTGTGACAGTCGATACAGGTCTGACCCTCGGCGAAGCCCTTCTGGTGTGCGTTCGAGGAACGGCCGGCCTGTTCGGCATAGTCGAAATAGCTGAAGTCGTGGCAGTTGCGGCATTCCTGCGAATCGTTGCGCTTCATGCGCGCCCATTCACGCTGTGCCATGACCGCGCGCTTGGCCTCGAACTTTTCCGGGGTGTCGATGCTGCCCAGCATCTTGTGCAGCAGTTCGTTGGAGGCATAGAACTTGCGCACCATCTTCGGCCACCACTCCTTGGGCACGTGGCAGTCCGAGCAGACCGCGCGCACCCCGGTGCGGTTGTTGTAGTGAATGGTGTTGCGGTATTCCTGGTACACGTTCACTTCCATCTCGTGGCAGGAGATGCAGAACGTCTCGGTGTTGGTCCATTCCATGGCGGTGTTGAAGCCACCCCAGAAAATGATGCCCAGCACGAAGGCCAGGCCGACGGCGCTGAATACCAGCCCGATCGCCCAGGCCCACACTTTCTTGATCTTGTTCATGACGAGTCCTTACAGGCCCGGGGCCGGGCTGAATACGTTGTCCACCAGCTGCTTGGCATCGGTCTGCGGCACGTGGCACTGCAGGCAGAAGTAGCGGCGTGGGCTGACGCTCGAAAGCTCCTGGCCTTCGCGGTCGCGAAAGTGGGTCAGAGACACCTTGGTGGCGCCAGTGGCCTGAGCGCGGCTCCAGGAGTGGCAGTCCATGCACTTGTTGTAATTGAGGGTCACCTGGTAGTTGGTCACGCTATGCGGGACCAGCGGCGGCTGCTGCACGAAATCACGTGGCAGCAGGCCGCCGGCGTCACGGATCTCGCGGTAGTTCTCGGCCGGATGTTCCGCGCCGCCGACAGCGGTTTCGCGCAGGCTCTTCACGCCCTCGGCGCTGGCCGAGAACGGGAGGGCCAGCACGAGCGCAGCGATGCCCACGGCTTTCTGGATGGCAGTTTTCATGATTCGCTCCTGTTGAAACGCGTCGTCAGGCGGAACACATCCTGGCTGCACACATCGACACAACGGCCGCAGGTGGTGCAGTCGGAAGAAAGAATGAGGGGATGGTCTTGTCCGGCCGCCTTGAGGGCGGGACGGATGACCTGGGGTTCGGGGCAGACCTTGAAGCAATCCATGCAGTCGTCGCAGGCCCGGCGGCGGGGCGCCGCCACGCGCAGCAGGGCGAACTTGCCCAGCAGCCCGTAGAACGCACCGACCGGGCAGACGTGGCCACACCAGCCACGTGCGGCAAACAGCAGGTCGTAGAGAAACACGGCGGCCACCACGCCCCAGGCCGCGCCGGCGCCGAAGATCAGCGCGCGGTGCAGCATGGAAATGGGGTTCACCCATTCCCAGGCGATGCCGCCGGTAATCAACGACACCAGCAGAGTGGCCAGTAGCAGCCAGCGCCGCAGGCTTTCCGGCGGTGTTGGCGAGGTCTTGATCTTCAGCGTGCGACGCAGCCAGCCGGCGGCGTCGGTTACCGGGTTGATCGGGCAGAACCAGGCGCAATACAGACGCCCGCCGATCAGCCCGTAGAACAGCAGCACGATCAGCGCGCCGGTGAGCGCCGCCGTCTCCGGCAGATGCCCGGCCAGCAGGCCTTGCAGCAGCATGTAGGGATCGGTCAGCGGCAGGGTGTCGAGCGTGACGCTCGACGCCAGGTTGCCCTTGACCGGCCACCAGGCCTGTTCCAGACGGCCATTGCGGGCCAGCCACAGGCTGATCGGACCGATCAGGAACAACCCCAGGAAACCCAGCTGCGAAGCGCGGCGCAACAGCAGGAAGCGGTTGGCGCCGAGCCAGCCCTTGGTTTCCCGGGCGGCGGCGGTCGGCTTGCGCCCGGCTACGCTCCTGGGCGAACTCATGGCGCTTCTCCCGTATCGAGCCCGCGTACCGGCAACTGGATCTGGTCACCGATCAGCGAACCGCCGGCCTTGTCCTTCTCCTCCCAGCCCTTGCGGTAATGGTCGGCGGCCTTGGCCTGGGCCAGCGGGCGCGGCAGCACCTTGATGGCCGAGGCGTCGGGCAGCACACAGGCCTGCTCGCACTTGCCGCAGCCGGTGCAATGCTCCGAATGCACGGTGGGCAACAGCAGCGCGTGGCGGTCCGAACGCGGGTTGTGGTAGCGCTCCAGGGTGATGGCCTCGTCGATCACCGGGCAGACCCGGTAACAGACGTCGCAACGCAGCCCCAGGTAGTTGAGGCATTGCTCCTGATCGATCAGCACCGCCAGGCCCATGCGCGCCTCGTTGATATCGGTGAGCGCATGATCCAGTGCGCCCGTCGGGCAGGCCGGCACGCAGGGAATGTCCTCGCACATCTCGCAGGGCACGTCACGGGCGGTGAAGAACGGCGTGCCGGTGGGCACGGGTTCGCCGAGCGTGGCGAGCTTGAGCGTGTCGTAGGGACAGGCGCGCACGCACAGGCCGCAGCGCACGCAGGCGGCGAGGAAGTCCTCCTCCGCCAGCGCGCCCGGCGGACGCAGCGCGGTCGGCGCCAGGGCGTTGGCCTGGTTGCCGTACAGTCCTACGCCCAACCCCAGCACACAGGCGCCACCGATCGCTGCGGCGGACTGCTGCAGGAAACGGCGACGGCTGTTGGCGGGCATGTCTGGTTTGTCGGTCATGACAGCGACTCGGGGTCCGGGGGCGCCGTGGCGCCCCGTTCACCTCAGGCCTTGAGCACCTTGACGGCGCATTTCTTGAAGTCCGTTTCCTTCGAGAGCGGGCAGGTGGCGTCCAGCAGCAGCTTGTTCACCAGCCGGCCCTCATCGAAGAACGGCATGTACACCAGGCCGCGCGGCGGCTTGTTGCGGCCACGGGTTTCCACGCTGGCCACCACCTCGCCGCGCCGCGATACGATGCGTGCCTGCATGCCGCGCTGCAGGCCACGGGCCTTGGCGTCGTCCGGGTGGATGTAGAGCACCGCCTCGGGCGCCGCCTTGTGCAGCTCGGGTACGCGGCGGGTCATGGAGCCGGTGTGCCAGTGCTCGAGGATGCGGCCGGTGGACAGCCACAGGTCGAACTCGGCGTCCGGCGATTCATGCGGCGGCTGGTAGGGCAGGGCGAAGATGTTCGCCTTGCCGTCCTTGTGGCCGTAGAAGCGCACGCCTTCGCCGGCGGGCACGTACACGTCGTAGCCTTCGCGGAAGCGCCACAGGGTTTCCTTGCCATCCACCACCGGCCAGCGCAGGCCGCGGGCGCGGTGGTAGACGTCGAAGTCCGCCAGGTCGTGGGCATGGCCGCGACCGAACTGGGCGTATTCCTCGAACAGACCCTTCTGCACGTAGAAGCCGAAGTGCTTCGACTCGTCGTTCATGTAGTCCTTGATGGCGTGTTCGTTGACGCGCTTGAGGTCCTTGAGGTCGAAGCGGGTGGTCATCTTGTTGGCGAACAGGATGTCGTACAGGGTCTTGCCCCGGTGCTCCGGCTGCTTGGCCAGCAGCTCTTCAGGCCAGACTTCCTCCACCTTGAAGCGCTTGGCGAATTCCAGGTACTGCCACAGGTCCGAGCGCGACTCGCCCGGCGCCTTGACCTGCTGGCGCCAGAACTGGGTGCGGCGCTCGGCGTTGCCGTAGGCGCCTTCCTTCTCCACCCACATGGCGGTGGGCAGGATCAGGTCGGCGGACAGCGCCGACACGGTCGGGTAGGGGTCGGACACCACCACGAAGGCTTCCGGGTTGCGCCAGCCCGGCAGGATTTCGTGGTTGATGTTCGGACCGGCCTGCATGTTGTTGGTGGTCGAGGTCCAGTAGCACTTCAGCGTGCCGTCCTTGAGTGCACGGCTCTGCGCCACGGCGTGCAGGCCGACCTTGGCCGGGATGGTGCCTTCGGGCAGGTCCCACAGCTTCTCGGTCAGCGCGCGGTGCGCCGGGTTGGTGACCACCATGTCCGCCGGCAGGCGGTGGGCGAAGGTGCCCACCTCGCGGGCGGTGCCGCACGCCGACGGCTGGCCGGTGAGCGAGAACGGCCCGTTGCCCGGCTCGGAGATCTTCCCGAGCAGCAGGTGCACGTTGTAGATCATGTTGTTCACCCAGGTGCCCCGGGTGTGCTGGTTGAAGCCCATGGTCCAGAAGGACACCACCTTCCTGTTCGGGTCGGCGTACAGCTCGGCCATGCGCTTGAGCTTGTCGGCCGGCACCTTGGACAGCTTGGCGGTGTACTCGAGGGTGTAGGGTTCGACGAATTTGGCGAACTCCTCGAAGCTGATCGGCTTGTGGGCGTTGGGGTCGCCCTTGCCGTTGTAGCCGTTCTGGGTGGCGGCCTGTTCACGCGGGTCGTTGGCGCGCAGGCCGTAGCCGATGTCGGTGACGCCCTGGCGGAAGTTCACGTGCTTCGCCACGAACGCCTGGTTCACCTTGTCGTTCTGGATGATGTAGTTGCAGATGTAGTTGAGGATGGCCAGGTCGGTCTGCGGCTCGAAGACCATGCCGTTGTCGGCCAGCTCGAAGCTGCGGTGCTCGAAGGTGGAGAGCACGTGCACTTCGCAGGGCTTGTGGGTCAGGCGGCGGTCGGTGATGCGGCTCCAGAGCACCGGGTGCATCTCGGCCATGTTCGAGCCCCAGAGCACGAAGGCGTCGGCCTGCTCGATGTCGTCATAGCAGCCCATCGGCTCGTCGATGCCGAAGGTGCGCATGAAGCCGACCACCGCCGAGGCCATGCAGTGGCGGGCGTTGGGGTCGATGTTGTTGGTGCGCAGGCCGGCCTTGTGCAGCTTGGAGGCCGCGTAGCCTTCCCAGATGGTCCACTGGCCGGAACCGAACATGGCCACCGAGTCCGGGCCGTGCTGCTTGATGGCTGCCTTCCACTTGGCCGCCATGGTGTCCAGTGCTTCCTCCCAGCTCACCGGGGTGAACTCGCCTTCCTTGTCGTACACGCCGTTCTTCTTGCGCAGCAGCGGCGTCTGCACGCGGTCGGCGCCGTACATGATCTTGGACAGGAAGTAGCCCTTGATGCAGTTCAGGCCACGGTTGACCGGCGCATCCGGGTCGCCCTGGGTGGCCACCACCTTGTCGTTCTGCACGCCGACCAGCACCGAGCAGCCGGTGCCGCAGAAGCGGCAGGGCGCCTTGTCCCAGCGCACGGCGTTGCGCGTACCGGCCTGTTCGGCGGACAGCACGGTGGTGGGCACGGCCATCCCTGCGGTTGCGGCAGCGGCGGCGACAGCATTGGCCTTGATGAAATCGCGTCTGTTCAATGACATGGTTGGACTCCCGTTGCCGGTTGCAGGGTTGTTAGCGCCGGATCGAACGCCTCGGCGTGTTCCCCGTTGAATTCGTAAGCCAGGGTTGCGGACAGCACTTGCGGCACCTTGTGGGCCGCGATGATCGAGTCGGCGACGGAGTAGTCCGCGCCGTCCTCCACCGTGACGATCATGCGTCCGGCGTCGAAATCCTCGGCGTGCACCTGCACGCCAGGAATCTGTTCAAGGCCGGCGCGGGCGGTGGGGATCTGCTCGGGCATGACCCGCAGCACCAGGCTCACGATTCTCATGCGGCCTCCTTCTTCGATTGGGTGGTGATGGCGTCGACCGGGCAGGTCGCGATGCACTGCCCGCAGCCGTTGCAGCGGTCGGTGTCCAGCTCGGGTCGGGCAATGCCGCCCAGGCGGGGCCGGAAACGGATCGCGTCGGCCTCGCAGCGTTCGGCGCACAGCCGGCACTCCACCCCCCGTTGGGTCAGGCAGGCCGGGTCGATATGAGCGCGCCAGATAAAGGGCTCGCCGGCGTCGTCGCCCAGCAGCGCACCGCGCGTGCAGGCCTGAACGCAGTCGCCGCACAGGGTGCAGCCGGTAGTGGAAAAATCGATGACGGGAAACCCGCCGCTGCCCGCCTTGAGTATCCCGGGGCCACAGGCGCGGATGCAGGCGTCACAGCGGTCGCAGCGCTCTGAGAACAGCGACTCGGCCACCGCCCAGGGCGGTCGCGCGCCGGGTACGGAAAGACCGGCGGAAAAGAAACGACGCTTCGATGCGTCCATACGGCTAATCCTCGTTGTTAATGTGGATTAAGCCGTTTGTCGCATTTTCGGAAACTGACCCAGGTCAATGATCGCCGCGTCATTTCGGCGCATTGGCTGATATCGATGCGTGCCTGAGAGGCGCTCGCATCGCCGCGCGTCGTCCACGCTGGCGGGGGTGGTTGGCGGCGGCCTGGCCGAGTTCTAGAATGCGCGCCTTCCCTCCCGCTCCTGTTGGCGTTCCGTCCTCCGACGCCTGGTTTTCCTCTCCATGACAACGTCGCATACCGCCCAGCCGGGTCGTTGGCTGTCTGTGGCCGCGCTGGCCCTGGCCGCCTTCATTTTCAACACCACCGAATTCGTGCCCGTGGCGCTGCTCACCGACATCGGCGCCAGTTTCGGCCTGCCGCCCGAGCGCGTCGGCCTGATGCTGACCATCTATGCCTGGCTGGTGGCGCTGGCCTCGTTGCCCCTGATGCTGCTGACCCGGCATATGGAGCGGCGCCGCCTGCTGATGGGCGTGTTCGGGCTGTTCGTCCTCAGCCACCTGCTGTCGAGCGTGGCCTGGAGCTACGCGGCGCTGGTGGCCAGCCGCATCGGCATTGCCTTTGCCCATGCGCTGTTCTGGTCGATCACCGCGT
>NZ_JBOY01000004.1:0-107120 GCF_000647775.1 Pseudomonas sp. RL
GGCCGACCTGGACGCCGCGCTGGCCCTGCTGCGCCACGCGCGGCCACGCATCGTGCTGCACGACGCGCATCTGCGTGTGTTGCGCCAGCTGCCGGCACGCCACGCGGTTCGCCAGACGGAGCCTGTACATGTCTGAGTTTTCCGCATCGGTGTGCGCCAGCCTGCTGCGCCAGGGCCGCACGCTGGAGCGGGCCAGTCGCCTGCTGGGACTGACCGGCCTGCTGGCCGGCGGCGTCCAGGCGCTGAGCGGTCCGCCGCACGTGCCGTTCGGCCTGCTCTGCCTGGGCGTGTTCCTGCTCTGGCTGACGCAACTGTACTGGGCTCTGCGCGTGGCCTTCGACGCCGAGCTGTTCGACCGGCTGGCCGGTAGCGACACCCCGTTGCCGACTCTCGATAGCGCGCTGCGCGAACTGGGCCTGAAACCGGCCGGCCAGGACAGCCGTACGCTGCCGGCCCGTTGCCAGGCCGCGCTGCGCCTGCTGCGCAGGCAGGGCGTACTGCTGGCTGCCCAGGGACTGCTGGCCGGCGCCGCGCTGCTGACCGTTCTGCTGATCTGAAGGAATCCCCCCATGCTGAGCCTATTCTGCGCCTTCACCATCACCTCCGCCGCCCGCCTGCTGACTGGCGCGCGCAGCCTGTGGCTGGGCTGCCGGCCCGAGGCGGTGCAGCGCATCTACTTTGCCAACCACAGCAGCCATATCGATTTCCTGCTGCTCTGGTCGGCGCTGCCCGCGCCGCTGCGCGCGCGCACCCGGCCGGTGGCCGGCGCCGACTACTGGCTGAAGAGCCGGCTGCGCCGCTACCTGATCACCCGGGTGTTCAACGGCGTGCTGGTCGACCGGGCCGGCGAGGCCGGCGGCAATCCACTGCAGCCATTGCTTGACGCGCTGGAGCGGGGCGATTCGCTGATCTTCTTCCCGGAAGGCACGCGCAACCGCGAGGAGGGCCTGCTGCCGTTCAAGAGCGGGCTCTATCACTTGGGGCGGGCGCAGCCGCAGGTGGAACTGGTGCCGGTGTGGATCGCCAACCTCAACCGGGTGATGCCCAAGGGCCGCGCCATCCCCCTGCCGCTGCTGTGCACGCTGAGCTTCGGCGCGCCGCTGGCGGTGGGCGACGACGACAAGCCCGCCTTCCTGGAACGCGCCCGCGCGGCGCTGCTGGCCCTGGCCCCGGAGCATGCCTGAGATGGATCGACATACCCTCCTGCTGTTCGCCGGCATCGGCGCCCTGCTGCTGCTCGCCTCGCTGATCGGCTGGCTGCTCAAACGCCGCGCCGGCGGACCGAGCCCGACCATCGACAACCTCAACGCGCGCATCGCCGCCTGGTGGATGATGGTGCTGGTGATCGGCGGCGCCTTCCTGCTCGGGCATGGCGCGGTGACCCTGCTGTTCGCGCTGGTGTCGTTCTACGCGCTGCGCGAGTTCATGACCCTGACGCCGACCCGGCAGAGCGACTACTGGCCGCTGGTGGCGGCGTTCTATGTGGTGCTGCCGGCGCAGTACCTGCTGATCGGCTACGGCTGGTACGGACTGTTCTCGATCTTCATCCCGGTCTACGTGTTCCTGCTGCTGCCGATCCTCGCCTCGCTGGGCGGCGACACCACGCACTTCCTGGAGCGCGCCTCCAAGGTGCAGTGGGGGCTGATGATCGCGGTGTTCTGCATTTCCCACGTGCCGGCGCTGCTGACCCTGGAGATCGCCGGCTACGAGGGGCGCAACCTGTTGTTGATCGCCTGGCTGGTGCTGGTGGTGCAGCTATCGGACGTGCTGCAGTACGTGTGCGGCAAGCTGGCCGGCAAGCACAGGATCGCGCCGCGGCTATCGCCGTCGAAGACTGTGGAGGGCTTCGTGGGTGGCGTCGCGCTGGCCACGCTGGTCGGCGCGCTTTTGTGGTGGATCACCCCGTTCAGCTTCTGGCAGGCGCTGGGCCTGGCGCTGGTGGTCAACCTGCTGGGTTTCTTCGGCGGGCTGGTGATGAGCGCCATCAAGCGCGATCGCGGCGTGAAGGACTGGGGACACATGATCGAAGGCCACGGCGGCATGCTCGACCGGCTGGATTCGGTGTGCTTCGCCGCGCCGATCTTCTTCCACCTGGTGCGCTACTACTGGACCTGAATCACTCCAGCACCCTGACCTTCGCCGCGCCCAGCGCGTAGGCGGCATCGGCCGCCGCGTTGCTGGCCGCCTCGATGCGCAGGCGGCCGTCGACCTCCAGCGGCGCGTAGATGTCGTCGATGCGGATGCCCTTCGGGTAGCGCACCAGCACGATCTGGTTGGGCGGCGGCGGCGGCACGTGGATGCAGGCGCCCGGATAGGGCACCAGGAAGAACTCGACGAAACGCCCCTGTTCGTCGCTTTCCAGCGGCACCGGGTAGCCGGCCAGGCGGATCTCCCGGTTGTCAAGGGCCGCGACGGTGCGGGTGGAGTACATGACTTCGGGCAGGCCGGGCGCCTGCTTCAGATAGCCGCCCCCGTCGCTGAAGCCCTGGGCCTCGGCGCCGATGTGTTCGATTTCCGGCATGGCTTCCAGCGCCGCCAGATCCTCGGGCGGCAGCAGCTCCAGCCAGTCCAGCTCGGCGGGCGCGGCGTGCAGCGACAGGGAAACGGTGAACAGCAGCGGAATGAACAAATTTCGCATGGACGACTCGGCTCATGGACAGGACGGGGCCGCGCGCGACCCCGACAAAGACAGCGGCGTGAGGGTCAGGTTCGCTTGCGCGTCACCATGCCATAGATCACCAGCAGGATGATCGCGCCAATCACCGCGCCGATGAATCCGGCCGGCTCGCCAGCGTCGTAGAAGCCCACCGCCTGGCCGCCGTAGGTGGCCAGCAGGGCGCCGCCGATGCCCAGCAGGATGGTCATGATCCAGCCCATGCTGTCGTCGCCCGGTTTGAGGAAGCGCGCGATCAGCCCGACGATCAGGCCGATGATGATGGTTCCAATGATGCCCATGAGTCCTCCGTCCCAACGGGTTGCGTGGCGGTTGCCACTCCGTTGCTTGGGACCGTTGGGCTGCCGGGCAGTTCGCGGCGGTGCACTGCAGTGATTGTGGGAGCGGACTTGTCCGCGAGCTTCCGGGTGCGGCCTGCAGCCTGGCCGGCGCTGGAAAAGCTCGCGGACAAGCCCGCTTCCATCAGATCCACTCCCAGAGGAGAGGGGGCAGTTCTCAGCCCCTGGCGATCAGCGCCTGCACTTCGGCGATGCGTGCCTGCAGGGTGGCGGCGTCCTGGCAGCGCAGGGTGGCGTGGCCGACCTTGCGGCCCGCCTTGAACGCCTTGCCGTAGTGGTGCAGGTGGCAGTCGGCGATACGCAGCACTGCATCGGTCGGCGGCACCGAACCCAGGAAGTTGAGCATGGCGCTCTCGCCCACCTTGGCGGTGGAGCCCAGCGGCAGGCCGGCCACGGCACGCAGGTGGTTCTCGAACTGGCTGCACTCGGCGCCCTCGATGGTCCAGTGCCCGGAGTTGTGCACACGCGGGGCGATTTCGTTGGCCTTCAGGCCGCCGTCCACCTCGAAGAACTCGAAGGCGAGCACGCCGACGTAGTCGAGCTTGGTCAGCACGCGGCTGATGTAGTCCTCGGCCAGCCCCTGCAGCGGGTGGTCGGTGCTGGCGATGGACAGGTTCAGCACGCCGCCCACGTGGGTGTTGTGGGACAGCGGGTAGAAGCGGGTTTCCCCGTCGCGACCGCGCACCGCCACCAGCGACACCTCGCCGGTGAAGGGCACGAAGCCTTCGAGGATGCAGGGCACGCTGCCCAGCTCCGCGAAGGCGCCGCTCACGTCGGCGGGCTGGCGCAGGACCTTCTGGCCCTTGCCGTCGTAGCCCAGGGTACGGGTCTTGAGCACGGCCGGCAGGCCGATGGCGGCCACGGCGGCGTCCAGGTCGGCCTGGGACTGGATGTCGGCGAACTCGGGAGTCGGAATGCCCAGTTCCTTGAACAGGGACTTCTCGAACCAGCGGTCGCGGGCGATGCGCAACGATTCGGCGACCGGGTAGACCGGCACGTACTGGGACAGGAACGCCACGGTTTCCGCCGGCACGTTCTCGAACTCGAAGGTCACCAGGTCGACGCTCTCGGCCATGCGGCGCAGCGCCTCGGGATCGTCGTAGCCGGCCAGCAGGTGTTCGCCCAGCGCGGCGGCGCAGGCGTCCGGCGCGGGGTCGAGGAAGACGAAGTTCATGTCCAGCGGCGTGCCCGCCAGCGCCAGCATGCGACCCAGCTGGCCGCCACCGATTACACCGATTTTCATGGTCGTGTCCTTTGCGTTACGCCTGACGCGGGTCCGGGTTGTCCAGCACCGTACGGGTCTGCTCCTCGCGGAACTGCTTGAGGGCCGCATGGTACTGAGGGTGCTTGCCGCCGAGGATGCTCGCCGCCAGCAGCGCAGCGTTGATGGCGCCGGCCTTGCCGATGGCCAGGGTGGCGACCGGGATGCCACCGGGCATCTGCACGATGGACAGCAGCGAATCCACACCCGAGAGCATCGACGACTGCACCGGCACGCCGAGCACCGGCAGGTGGGTCTTGGCCGCGCACATGCCCGGCAGGTGGGCCGCGCCGCCGGCGCCGGCTATGATCACTTCGATGCCGCGCTCCTCGGCCTGTTCGGCGTACTGGAACAGCAGATCCGGGGTGCGGTGCGCGGACACCACCTTCACCTCGTGGGGAATACCGAGCTTCTCCAGCATCTCCACCGTATGACTCAGGGTGCTCCAATCGGACTTGGAACCCATGATCACGCCAACCAGTGCGCTCATCCTCGTGCCTCTTTGCGGTGCGCCGGTCGGCGCGCTCAAAAACCAACAAGCCACGCGGCTCGGGCGTGGCTTGTCATGTCGGGGCAAACCAGCGGGCCGGCTGGCTTGAAGGCGCGGCATTATACCGGAAAGGCGCGGCTGTCGCGCCTGTGGCTTGTCGGCAGGTGTATCCGCTCGTTGGCCCCTGCTCCGCCATTTGCTGCCACACTCTGCCGAGCCGCCTCGTCACCCGGAGATCCCCATGACACGTCTCGTTTCCTTTTTGTTGCTCAGCCTGAGCCTGTTTTCCATCGGCCCTCTGCAGGCCGCCCGGCTGGAGGCCGCCGCGGTGGCCGCGCCAGATCGTCACTCGGCCGAGGTGGCCGCCCAGGTGCTGCGGCGCGGCGGCAACGCGGTGGACGCCGCCGTGGCCACCGGCTTCGCCCTGGCGGTGACCCACCCGGAGGCCGGCAACATCGGTGGCGGCGGCTTCATGACACTGGTGGTGGACGGTCAGGGCTATTTCCTCGACTACCGTGAGATGGCGCCCCAGGGAGCCCGACGCGACATGTACCTGGACGAGAGCGGCGAGGTGGTGGCGGATCTCAGCACCGTCGGCGCCCGGGCCGCCGGCGTGCCCGGCACGGTGATGGGCCTGTGGGAAGCGCACCGCCGCTTCGGCAGCCTGCCGTGGGCCGAGCTGCTGACCCCGGCCATCGTACTGGCGCGCCAGGGCTTTATCGTCGACGAGCGGCAAGTGGCGGAGCGCGACGGAGCGGCGAAGTTCTTCGCCGGGCGCACCAATTTCGATCGCTACTTCGGCGGCATGCAGGCTGGCAAACGCTTCGTCCAGGAAGAGCTGGCCCAGACGCTGGAGCGCATTGCGGACCGGGGGCCGGAGGATTTCTACCGTGGCCGCACCGCCGAACTGCTGGTGGCGCAGATGCAGCGCAGCGACGGGCTGATCAGCGCCACCGACCTGCACGCCTACCGCGCCATCTGGCGCGAGCCGCTGCGCTTCGAGTGGCAGGGCCAGGTGGTGTATACCGCGCCGCCGCCCAGCTCTGGCGGTATCGCGCTGGCGCAGTTGCTCGGCATCAAGGCGCTGCGCGCACAGGACTTCGCCGGCGTGCCTCTCAACTCGGCGCGCTATGTGCACCTGCTGGCGGAAATCGAGAAGCGCGTGTTCGCCGACCGCGCCGACTATCTCGGCGATCCGGACTATTTCGACGTGCCCACCGCGCAGCTGACCGCCCCCGAGTACCTGCAACGCCGCGCGGCGGAGATCGATCCGCAGCGCATCTCGCCGACCGAGGCGGTACGCCCGGGGCTGGAATCGCCGCAGACCACGCACTTCTCCATCATCGATGCCGACGGCAACGCAGTGAGCAACACCTACACCCTGAACCTGGATTTCGGTAACGGGCTGGTGGTGGAAGGCGCGGGCTTCCTGCTCAACAACGAGATGGACGACTTCAGCGCCAAGCCCGGCGTGGCCAACGCCTTCGGGGTGATCGGCAGCGACGCCAACGCCATCGACGCCGGCAAGCGCATGCTGTCGTCGATGAGCCCGACCATACTGACCCGCGACAGCCAGGTGACGCTGGCGGTGGGGACGCCCGGCGGCTCGCGCATCTTCACCACCGTGTTCCAGGTATTGAGCAACCTTTACGACCATGGCCTGCCGCTGCCCGAGGCGCTGAAGGCGCAGCGCGTGCATCACCAGTTGCTGCCCAGGGACACGATCTTTCTCGACCCCCATTCGCCGCTCAAGGGCTCGGCCGCCCAGGAACTGCGGGCGATGGGCTATACGCTGACCGAGCAGGGCTGGCCGATGGGCGACGTGCAGGCGGTGCAGGTGCTCGACGGCCGGCCGCTGCCGGCTTCCGACCCGCGTGGCCGCGGGCAGGCGCTGATCGTTGAGGTCAACCGCGCGCCCGAGGCGGAAAGCACAGCACCGGCTGCGCTGTAACCGTAGGGTGGATCGCGCTTCACCGATCCACCAACGCGCCGCAGGCGCGCCGTGCCGGCGCGTTGGTGGCCAATGGAAAACGTTGACCACCCTACGGTGGGCTGGGCGTAGGATGGTTCGCGCTTTATCGAGCCACCGAGCGCGCCGCCAGGTGCGGCGCGTCGATGGCCAATGTTGTCCACCCTCCCCGGGCGCGCCTACGCCGGCTCGGCGCCCGCCTCCATCAGCTTGCGCCATAGCAGCCGCACCTGGGCCTTGCGCACCAGGGCGCAGCGGTGCAGGCGGATCTCCAGCGGCACGCGCCAGCTGGCGTCGCCGCACTCCACCAGTTCGCCGCGCGCCAGTTCGGCCTCGACGCTCAGGCGCGGCACCCAGGCGACGCCCAGGCCCTGCAGCGCCATGCTCTTCAGGCTGTCCGCCATCGCTGTCTCGTAGACGGTGACGTAGCGCAGGTTGCGCTGGCGCAGCAGCGCGCCCACCGAACGGCCGAGGAAGGCCCCGGCGCTGTAGGCGAGCAGCGGCACGCTGGCGCTGTCGTTCAGGTCGAACAGCGGGCGGCCCTGGGCATCCGGGGCGCACACCGGGATGATCTCGCTGTTGGCCAAGTGCAGCGAAGGGAAGATTTCCGGGTCCATCTGGAGCACGGCATCCGGATCATGGAACGCCAGCATCAGGTCGCAGGTGCCCTCACGCAGCGCATGCACCGCCTCGCCCACGTTGGTGGCCACCAGGCGCGAGGCGAAATGGATGCCGTCGTTGCGCAGCCCAGCCACCCACTGGGGAAAGAAGCCCAGTGCCAGGGAATGCGCGGCGGCCACCTGCAGTACCTCGCCCTGCTGGCCTTCCAGGTGATGCAGATGACGCAGCGCCTCGCCGAGCTGCTCAACCACGTTGCGCGCGGTGACCAGAAACAGCTGGCCCGCCTCGGTGAGTTCCACCGGCGAATGGCTGCGGTTGACCAGCGTCAGACCGACGGTCTCTTCCAGACTGCGAATTCGCCGGCTGAAGGCCGGCTGGGTCACGAAACGTCGCTCGGCAGCCTTGGAAAAGCTGCGCGTGGTGGCCAGCGCGACAAAATCCTCCAGCCACTTGGTCTCCAGATTCATGCCATTCCTCGTTCCGTTCGGCGGGCCTGGAAAAGTCACAGCAAGGTTATGCCGTTTGTGCATGGGACAGCAATTAAAGGCATTGGTCGACGATCGGTCGCAGGCCCTATGATTCGGGCGTTCGCAGACACAACCTGCCTCTCGATTACTTGTCATGGTCATGCAGACAAGGCCGACCCCTCAGGGCGCCCCAACTCCTGACCACACGCGCCAAAAGCGCCACCTAGGAGTACCTGACATGCGCACCAACGCACGCCCGATGACCACCGCCGTCCAGCCCCCCGCCCGCTACATGCCGTTCCTCGGCCTGGCCTTCACCAGTTCCAAGGCAAACCGCACCGCCAAGGCACTGGCCGCCGCCACCCAGCGCGTTTAAGTTGTTCCCAGGGCCATCATGCCCCTGGGAGGAACATGCACACACTGATTCTCTACACCGGTGGCACCATCGGCATGCACGCCAGTGCGGGCGGTCTGGTGCCCGCCGGTGGCTTCGAAGCCCGCCTGCGGGCCGAAGCGGCCCGCCGTCCGGACGCCTCTGCTGTTGAGTGGCGTTTCCGCGAACTCTCCCCGCCCATCGACAGCGCCAACATGAGTCAGGCCCACTGGCTGGCCATGCGTGACGTCATTGTCGAAGCCGTCGAGCGGGACGCTTTCCAGGCAGTGCTGGTGCTGCACGGCACCGACACGCTGGCCTACAGCGCCGCCGCCCTGAGCTTTCTGTTGCTTGGCCTGCCCGTTCCGGTCGTGCTGACCGGCTCCATGCTGCCCGCCAGCGTGCCCGGGAGCGACGCCTGGGACAATCTGTTCGGCGCCTTGCGGCATCTCGCGGAGGGTGCCGCTCCGGGCGTGCATCTGTTCTTCCATGGCCATCTGCTGCAGGGCACGCGGGTGACCAAGCGCAGCAGTGAGCAGTTCGACGCCTTTGCCGAGGCCCTGCGCCCCGTCGCGCATCCTCGATTCCTGTCCCCGCCGGCACCCGATTACCGTATCCCGCGCCGGGAAGTGAACCTGGCTTGCCTTCCCCTATACCCCGGTCTGCGCGCCGAGCATGTGCAGGCCCTGCTGGACACCGGGCTGCAGGCCTTGCTGCTGGAGTGCTACGGCAGTGGCACGGGCCCGGCCGATAACGCCGCGCTGATCGAGGTCCTGAGCCAGGCCCACACACGCGGTGTGGTCCTCGCTGCCATCAGCCAGTGCCCGGAGGGCCGGGTGGATTTCGCCACCTACGCTGCCGGCAGCCAGTTGGCCGCCTGCGGCGTGATCAGCGGTGGCGGCATGACCCGCGAAGCCGCCCTGGCCAAGCTGTTCGCCCTGCTGGGCGCGGGCCTGGACCCGGCAACGGTCGAAACCCTGTTCGGCGAAGACCTGTGCGGAGAGCTGACCGGGACGGGTGCTTGCCACTAAGCTAGGCGCGTCTGTGCTTGTCGAGGAGATGCGTCATGAGCCGCCGATTACCCGTGGAAATCCGCCCGGTCGGGCCCGACGACCATGACGCCTGGCTGCCCCTGTGGCAGGGCTACCAGCGCTTCTACATGATGAGCCTGGAGCCGGCGGTCAGCGCCGCCACCTGGCAGCGCTTCCTGGATGCCAGCGAAGGACAGCACGCCGCCCTCGCCTGGGCCGATGGCCAGGCAGTGGGCCTGGTGCACTGGCTGTACCACCGCAACACCTGGACGCTGAATCCGGTCTGCTACCTGCAGGACCTGTTCATCGCCCGTGACCTGCGCAGCCAGGGCGTCGGTCGGCAGTTGATCGAGCATGTCGAGCAGCAGGCCCGCCAGGTGCCCTGCGACGAGCTCTACTGGCTGACCCACGAGACCAACACCAATGCGATCCGCCTGTATGCACGGGTGGCCGAGCGCACGGGCTTCGTGCAGTTCCTGAAGACGCTCAAGAGCTGAGATTCCGGCCGACTGAAAGCAAAATGGGGGCAGATCGTCGTACCGGCGTCATGGCCCGGAGCATCACTCGTGCCAGCGCCGCTCACTGTTTTCCAGCAGGCTGGCGGCCTGTTCCGGACCGTTGCTGCCGGCCGGGTAGGGCTTCGGACGCTGGTAGTACTCCTGCCAGCCCTGCAGGATCGGATCGATCCAGCGCCAGGCGGCTTCCACCTCGTCGCGCCGCATGAACAGCGTCGAGTCGCCCTCGATCACGTCCAGCAGCAGCCGCTCGTAGGCATCCCAGCGCCGACGCTGGCGGAAGGCATCAGCCAGGTTGAGGTCCAGCTCCACCGGCTCCAGGCTCATGCCCTTGCCCGGCTGCTTGGCCATCAGTTGCAGGCTGATGCGCTCCTCCGGCTGCAGGCGGATGATCAGCCGGTTGGCCTCGCTGCCATTGAACAGGCGGTGCGGCACTGGCTTGAACTGGATGACGATCTCCGAGGTCTTGCGCGCCATGCGCTTGCCGGTGCGCAGGTAGAACGGCACACCGGCCCAGCGCCAGTTGTCGATCTCCGCCTGCACGGCGACGAAGGTTTCGGTGTCGCTGTCGTTGTCGACGTTCTTCTCGAAGTAGTAGGCCGGCACGTCATGCCCGCCGATGCGCCCGGCCACGTACTGGCCACGCACCGTCTTGTCCTGCACATCCAGGCCAGTGATCGGCTTGAGGGCCTCGAGCACCTTGACCTTCTCGCTGCGCACCGAATCGGCGTCGAAACGCACCGGTGCCTCCATGGCCACCAGGCACAAGAGCTGCAGCAGGTGGTTCTGCAGCATGTCGCGCATCGCGCCAGCGTTGTCGTAGTAGGCGCCGCGGTTTTCCACGCCGAGGGTCTCGCACACGCTGATCTGCACGTGGTCGATGTGCCCGGAACGCCACACCGGCTCGAACAGGGCGTTGGCGAAGCGCAGCGCCATGAGGTTCTGCACCGTTTCCTTGCCCAGGTAGTGGTCGATGCGGAAGATCTGCGGCTCATCGAACGCCTGGCCAATGCCGGCGTTGATCGCCTGGGCCGAGGCCAGCGAGCGGCCGATGGGCTTTTCCAGCACGATGCGGGTGTGCTCGCCGGTCAGCCGGGCCGTGGCCAGCGAGGCGGCGATGTCCTGGAACAGGTCCGGCGCGGTGGCCATGTAATAGATGCGCCCGCGCCGGCAAGCGCCCTGCTCCAGGTAGCGGGCCAGGCGGCCGTAGTCGGCGCTCTGGCTGGCGTCCATGGCCAGGTAGTCCAGGCGCGCGGCGAAGCCCTGCCAGGCCTCGTTGTCGAAGGTGGCGCGCGGGATGTGTGCGCGGCAGTGGCGCTCGGCCAGGGCCTGATAGGCGGCCCGCTGCAATGGCGTGCGCGCCAGCGCCAGGATGCGCATGTCCGCCGGCAGACGGCCATCGCGATGCAGGTGATACAGGGCCGGCAGCAACTTGTGCAACGCCAGGTCGCCTGTGCCGCCGAAAACCAGCATGTCGCAGGGAAGTGTCACCGGTCACGCTCCAGAGTTGGCCTCGTGCTGGCGGTGTCATGTAGTATTACTACAAAACCCACTACAGCCCCGGCCGCCGATCATACCCGAGTCCTGCCCTTGAATCTGTTGCAACACATCGCCCAGTCCCGCCACCTGCTCCGCAAGTCGGAGCTCAAGGTCGCCGACCATCTCCTGCTCGATCCCGCGGCAGTCATCCACAGCTCCATGGCGGATCTGGCGCACAGCGTTGGAGTCAGTGAGCCCACCATCGTGCGCTTCTGCCGCGCCATCGGCTGCACCGGTTTCCAGGATCTCAAGCTCAAGCTGGCGCAGAGCCTGGCCGCAGGCGCTAGCTTCGGCCAGTTCGCCATTCGCGAGGATGATTCGGTCACCGACTTCAGCCTGAAGATCTTCGACACCACCCTGCACACGCTGATGGAGGTGCGCGAGCGGCTGAACGTGCAGTCGCTCGAGAAGGCCATCGCCGCCATCGCCAAGGCGCAGCGCGTGGAGTTCTACGGCTTCGGCGCCTCCGGCGCGGTGGCCACCGACGCGCAGCACAAGTTCTTCCGCCTGCTGCTCACCGCCGCCGCCTATTCCGACCCGCACATGCAGGCCATGTCGGCGGTGACCCTCAAGCCGGGCGACGTGGCCATCTGCATCTCGCAGTCAGGCCGCTCCAAGGACCTGCTGACCACCGCGCACCTGGTACGCGAAACCGGCGCCACGCTGATCACCCTCTGCCCGGGGCAGACGCCACTGGCCGAGCTGTCGGACGTGAACCTGGCCATCGACGTGCAGGAAGACACCGAGATCTACACACCGCTCACCTCGCGCATCGCCCACCTGGTGGTGATCGACGTGCTGGCCATGGGTGTGGCCATGTCCCGCGGCCCGGACCTGGTCGAGCACCTCAAGAGCGTGAAGCGCAGCCTGCGCAGCCTGCGGCTGTCGCCCAAGTCGGTGAAGAACCTGGAAGAGTGAGACGCACGGTTCGTAGGGCGGTCAGCGCTTTCCTGGCCGCCGGCCGGCATCCACACCGGCGGACAAGAACAACGTTGTCCGCCCTACGGATTCGATGCGGCTCCGCAGCCGCCTGTCATCCTTAACCCGCCTGTCAGCGAACCGTCCCGCAACCGTCATGTCCTTTTGCAAGGCTGAAGCTCCCACATACTCGGGAGACTTCGCCATGCACCGTCACGTCGATACCTACCCCCAGGATGATGCCAAGGCCCGCCGCAAGCAGGAGGAAATCCGCCGCATGCGCTACCGCCGGGCCATCGAGCGCTACTGGGAGGAGCGCCAGCTGCGCGCCACGCTGACGCCCTACTGAACCCGCTGCGCGAAGCGCTCGGCCAGCGCGGTGAGGCTGCCGCGCTCGCGGCGCACGAAGTCGAAGAACGCCTGCGCTACCGGCGACAGCTGCTTGTCGCGCGCATGCACCACGCACCAACTGCGCCGCAGCGGCAGCTCGGCCACCGGCAACTCGACCAGCTCGCCATCGGCCAGCTCGCGGCGCACCGCGTGGCGCGGCAGCAGCGCCAGGCCCAGTCCGGCGATCACGCCTTCGCGCTGCGCTTCCAGCGAACCGAGCTCCAGCGTCTGCGGGAAATGCGCGCGCTTCTGGTGGCAGTACTCCTCCGTCACCGCGCGCGTGGCCGAGCCCTGCTCGCGCACCAGCAGCAGGTGGCTGGTCAGGTCCTGCAGCTGCAGTCCGGAGCGTTGCGCCAGCGGATGGTCCGAACGCGCCACGGCGATGATCGGGTTGTCCAGGAACGGCAGGAACTCCAGCCCCATGTCGGCCGGGACCATGGTCATGATCAACAGGTCGTCACGGTGCACCGACAGGCGCTTGAGCGCCTGAGCATGGTTGACCACGGCCATCTGCAGGCTGACCTCCGGGTGGCGCGCCCGAAACGCCGCAAACAGGTGCGGCACGAAGTACTGGGCGCTGGTTTCCACCGCCAGGCGCAGCTGGCCCTGCAGTGAGCCGCGCAGGTCGGACAGCTGCATATCGAGGTTTTCCAGCCGACCGAGGACATCCAGGCAGGCACGCTGCAGTGCCTCGGCAGCTTCGGTCAGGTGCAGCTTGCGCCCCACGTACTCGAACAACGGCTGGCCGACCAGCTCTTCCAGCTGGCGCATCTGCAGGCTGATGGCCGGCTGGGTGAGTGCCATGGCCTCGGCGGCGCGACTGTAGGAACGGTGGTCACAGACGGCCAGGAACACCTGCATCTGGCGCAGCGTCAGGCGGTTCAGCGATTTGCGCATGGGCCTCGTTGCCTTTAGTGGGGTGCGGTTTCCAGCCGGATATAAGGAATTACTTATTAACTGGCAAATAAATATTGATTTTTCTTAATCGCGGCACTGGGCGTAGGGTAACGCCATCGAATCCGCTGCGGCGGATCGCGTTTCTGAGGCGAGGACTACAACAGTGATCAAGAAAATCCTCATCGCCAACCGCGGCGAGATTGCCGTGCGCATCGTGCGTGCCTGCGCCGAGATGGGCATCCGTTCGGTGGCTGTGTACGCCGAGGCCGATCGCCATGCGCTGCACGTCAAGCGCGCCGACGAAGCCTACAACCTCGGCGATGACCCGTTGGCCGGCTACCTGAACCCGCGCAAACTGGTGAACCTGGCGGTGGAAACCGGCTGCGACGCGCTGCATCCCGGCTATGGCTTCCTGTCCGAGAACCCTGAACTGGCGGAGATCTGCGCTGCGCGCGGGATCACCTTCATCGGACCGTCCGCCGAGGTCATTCGCCGCATGGGCGACAAGACCGAGGCGCGCCGCTCAATGATTGCCGCCGGCGTGCCGGTCACCCCGGGCACCGAAGACAACGTCGCCGACCTGGCCGATGCACTGCGCGAGGCCGAGCGGCTCGGCTACCCGGTGATGCTCAAGGCCACCTCCGGCGGCGGCGGACGCGGCATCCGCCGTTGCAACGACCGCGCCGAACTGGAATACGCCTGGCCGCGCGTGATCTCGGAGGCCACCAAGGCCTTCGGCAACGCCGAGGTGTTCCTGGAGAAGTGCATCGTCAACCCGAAGCACATCGAGGCGCAGATCCTCGCCGACCGCTTCGGCAACACCGTGCACCTGTTCGAGCGCGACTGCTCGATCCAGCGCCGCAACCAGAAGCTCATCGAGATCGCCCCCAGCCCGCAGCTGACCCCCGAGCAGCGCGCTTACATCGGCGAACTGGCGGTACGCGCCGCCAAGGCGGTGGGCTACGAGAACGCCGGCACCGTGGAGTTCCTGCTCGCCGAGGGCGAGGTGTACTTCATGGAGATGAATACCCGCGTGCAGGTGGAACACACCATCACCGAGGAAATCACCGGCATCGACATCGTCCGCGAGCAGATCCGCATCGCCTCGGGCCTGCCGCTGTCCGTGCAGCAGGACGACATCCAGCATCGCGGCTTCGCCCTGCAGTTCCGCATTAATGCCGAGGACCCGCGCAACAACTTCCTGCCCTGCTTCGGCAAGATCACCCGCTACTACGCCCCCGGCGGCCCGGGTGTGCGTACCGACACGGCGATCTACACC
This sequence comes from Pseudomonas sp. RL, assembly GCF_000647775.1. Taxonomy (NCBI): domain Bacteria; kingdom Pseudomonadati; phylum Pseudomonadota; class Gammaproteobacteria; order Pseudomonadales; family Pseudomonadaceae; genus Pseudomonas; species Pseudomonas sp. RL. Next base: position 14,763 of record NZ_JBOY01000004.1, read on the forward strand.
GGCTACACCATTCCGCCGTACTACGACTCGATGTGCCTGAAGCTGATCGTCTGGGCGCTGACCTGGGAAGAAGCCGTCGCCCGCGGCTCGCGCGCGCTGGACGACATGCGCCTGCAGGGGGTGAAGACCACCGCCACCTATTACCAGCAGATCCTGGCCAATCCGGATTTTCGCAGCGGCCGCTTCAACACCAGCTTCGTCGACGAGCACCCGGAACTGCTGAACTACTCGATCAAACGCAAGCCGGGCGAACTGGCCCTGGCCATTGCCGCGGCGATCGCCGCCCACGCCGGCCTGTGAGGGACTGAACCATGACCAAGAAGATCACCGTTACCGACACCATCCTGCGTGATGCGCACCAGTCGCTGCTGGCCACCCGCATGCGCACCGAGGACATGCTGCCGATCTGCGACAAGCTGGATCGCGTGGGTTACTGGTCGCTGGAAATCTGGGGCGGCGCCACCTTCGACGCCTGCGTGCGCTTCCTCAAGGAAGACCCGTGGGAACGCCTGCGCCAGCTGCGCGCCGCGCTACCCAACACCCGTCTGCAGATGCTCTTGCGCGGCCAGAACCTGCTCGGCTATCGCCACTACAGCGACGACGTGGTGGAAGCCTTCGTCGCCAAGGCGGCCGAGAACGGCATCGACGTGTTCCGCATCTTCGACGCCATGAACGACGTGCGGAACCTGGAAACCGCCATCCGCGCGGTGAAGAAGGCCGGCAAGCACGCCCAGGGGACCCTCGCCTACACCACCAGCCCGGTGCACACCATCGACGCCTTCGTCGAGCAGGCCCGGCAGATGGCCGCCATGGGCGTGGACTCCATCGCCATCAAGGACATGGCCGGCCTGCTGACGCCCTACGCCACCGGCGCGCTGGTCAAGGCCCTCAAGCAGGCGCTGCCGCAGCTGGAGGTGGTGGTGCACTCCCACGACACCGCCGGCGTGGCCAGCATGTGCCAGCTGAAGGCCATCGAGAACGGCGCCGACCGCATCGATACCGCCATCTCCAGCCTGGCCTGGGGCACCAGCCACCCAGGCACCGAGTCGATGGTCGCCGCCCTGCGTGGCAGCGAGTACGACACCGGCCTCGACCTGGAGCTGCTGCAGGAGATCGGCCTGTATTTCTACGGGGTGCGCAAGAAGTACCACCAGTTCGAAAGCGAATTCACCGGCGTGGATACCCGCGTGCAGGTCAACCAGGTGCCGGGGGGGATGATTTCCAACCTGGCCAACCAGCTCAAGGAGCAGGGCGCCCTGCACCGCATGGACGAGGTACTCGCGGAAATTCCGCGGGTGCGCAAGGACCTTGGCTACCCGCCGCTGGTCACCCCGACTTCGCAGATCGTCGGTACCCAGGCGTTCTTCAACGTGCTGGCCGGCGAGCGCTACAAGACCATCACCAACGAGGTGAAGCTGTACCTGCAGGGCCGCTACGGCAAGGCGCCGGGCGAGGTGAACGAACACCTGCGCTTCCAGGCCATCGGCCATGAGGAGGTGATCGTCTGCCGTCCGGCCGACCTGCTCAAGCCGGAAATGGACCGCCTGCGCGCGGAGATCGGCGGGCTGGCAACGTCCGAGGAGGACGTGCTGACCTTCGCCATGTTCCCGGACATCGGCCGCAAGTTCCTGGAAGAGCGCGCCGCCGGCACCCTGACCCCGGAACCGCTGCTGCCGATGTCCAACGGCACCGGCGCCAGTCCGGCCGACGAGGGCGTGCCCACCGAGTTCATCATCGATGTGCACGGCGAGACTTACCGCGTGGACATCACCGGCGTGGGCGTGAAAGGCGGCGGCAAGCGCCACTTCTTCCTGTCCATCGACGGCATGCCCGAGGAGGTGGTGTTCGAGCCGCTCAACACCTTCGTGGCCGGCGGAGCGGGCAACCGCAAGCAGGTCAGCGCCCCCGGGGATGTCAGCACCCACATGCCGGGCAACATCGTCGATGTGCTGGTCAAGGAAGGCGATGTGGTCAAGGCCGGCCAACCCGTGCTGATCGCCGAGGCGATGAAGATGGAAACCGAGGTACAGGCGCCGATCGCCGGCACGGTAAAGGCCGTGCATGTGGCCAAGGGGGACCGCGTCACGCCGGGCGAAGTGCTGATCGAGATCGCCGGCTGATTCCCAACACAGTTTCCTCATCGGGGAGCAGGATGCTCCCCTTTTTTATGGAGGGCTTTTTGTGGGAGCGGACGCGTCCGCGAGCCTTCCGGCGACCGCCCAGACTGTCGAGCCCAACAGCTCGCGAATGAATTCGCTCCTACAAAAAGGAGTGGGCCGCCCTGCTGCGCAGCCTGCCGCCATCCGCCGCGCAGCTTGTTGCGCAATTTCCCGTGACACGCCGCACACCGCGCCTGCAACAGGCTTCCAACCCATTGATGCAAAAGACTTTTATGCTTCAGGCACGCCGCTTGCCATGGGATCGGGGCAACCCTACCCATCTACAAGGAGCGTACCCATGCCAACTCCCGCCTACCTGACCATCGAGGGCAGCAAGCAGGGCCTGATCACCGCCGGCACCTTCACCGAGGATTCGGTCGGCAACATCTTCCAGGAAGGCCATGAGGACCAGATCCTCGTCCAGGCCTTCAGCCATCAGGTGATCATTCCCCGCGACCCGCAGTCCGGCCAGCCGACCGGCCAGCGCGTGCACAAGCCGCTGATGGTCAGCAAGGTGTTCGACAAGTCGTCGCCGCTGATCTTCAACGCCCTGACCTCCGGCGAGCGCCTGAACAAGTGCCGCCTGGAATGGTTCCGCACCTCCTCCACCGGCACCCAGGAGCACTACTTCACCATCGAGCTGGAGGACGCGGTGATCGTCGACGTGCAGTCGCGCATGCCCAACTGCCAGGACCCGGACATGACCCACTTCACCCACCTGGAAGACGTCTATTTCACTTACCGCAAGATCATCTGGACCCATGAAGTCGCCGGCACCTCCGGCTCGGACGACTGGCGCGCGCCGAACGTGTAAGCCTGGAAGGGCGCTCCGCAACCGGGGCGCCCTCGCCGACAAGGAATGTCTATGTCGAGCCCCCGCTTCAACCTGTCGCTGGCTGACCTGGAGCTGCAGGTGCTGGCCTTCGAGGCCGTGGAAATCATCGGCCAGCCCTACTCCATCGACCTGCACCTGGTCAGCCGGCAGCCGGACCTCGACCTGGCGGCCCTGCTGCGTCAGCCGGCCTGGCTCGATCTCGGCCAGGGCCGCGGCCTGCATGGCCTGGTCTGGCGCGTCGAGCAGACCCAGTGCACCGTACATATCAGCCATTACCGCATCGAGCTGCGCCCCGCACTTGCCTGGCTGGAGCAGCGGCGCAACTGCCGCATCTACCAGCAGAAGAGCGTGCCGCAGATCCTCCGGCAGCTGCTGGCCGAGCATGGCATCCAGGGCGACGCCTGCCAGTTCCCAGAAGCGGAGTATCCCGCCCGCGAGTACTGCGTGCAGTACGCGGAAAGCGACCTGCACTTCCTGCGGCGGCTGTGCGAAGAGGAAGGCCTGCACTACCACTTCCGCCACAGCGCGAAACAGGGTCATGTGCTGGTTTTCGGCGATGATCAGACGGTCTTTCCTCGGCTGTGCGCGCTCCAGCCGTTCCGGCCCGACAGCGGCCAGCCGCAGGAAACTCCGGCCATCCAGCGCTTCACCGTGCGCCTGGAAAGCCGCAGCGACACCGTGACCCTGCGCGATCATGACGAGCGCCAGCCCCGCCTGCAGATGCAGAGCAGTGCCTCGCAGGCCGACACGCCTTCCAGCACCGGTGAGCAATACCACTACCCGGGCCGCTTCACCGATCGCAGCCGCGGCACCCAGCTCGCCCGTCGCGCACTGGAAGGTCTTCAGCATGATGCCCTGCGCGCCGAAGGCAGCAGCAGCCAGCCCTTGCTTGCCAGCGGTCACTTCCTGGAGCTGCAAGGCCATCCCCGCGACGACTTCAACCAGCTATGGCTGCTCACCGAGGTTCACCACCAGGGCTACCAGCCGCAAGTGCTCGAAGCCTTAGCCGGCCACCGCGAATCCGCACCCGCGGACCCGCCCGGCTACCGCAACCGCTTCGTCGCCATCCCCTGGCAAGCGCCCTACCGCCTGCCCTGCCTGCAGGCCAGACCCAGCCTGCTCTCTGCCCAGACGGCGGTGGTCACCGGACCGGACGACGAGGACATCCACTGCGACGAGCTGGGCCGCGTCCAGGTGCGCTTCCACTGGGAGCGCGAAGCCGCTGCCGATACGCACAGCCGCGCCTGGCTGCGCGTGGCCAGTGGCTGGGCCGATGACCAGTACGGCGCCCTGCTCATCCCACGTGTCGGCATGGAGGTGCTGGTCAGCTTCCTGGATGGCGACCCTGACCGCCCGCTGGTCACCGGTTGCCTCTACCACGCCGAACATGAACCGCCCTGCCCGCTGCCGGACCAGCGCGCCTGCAGTGTGTTCCGGACCCGCAGCTCGCCCGGCGGCCAAGGCTTCCACGAACTGCGCATCGATGACCGCCAGGGCGCCGAACGCATCCACGTACACGCCCAGCGCGACTGGGAACAGCACATCAACCATGACCATCGCCTGTGGATCGGCAACCAACGCCACTGTACCGTCGCGGGCGACAGCCACAGCGCGCTCAAGGGCGAGGAACACCGCATCACCCACGGCAACCGCCTGGCGGAGCTCAGGGCCGACGACCACCTCACCGTGCAGGGCAGCCAGCACCTGAAGCTGGGGGCCGGGCAGTTCATCGAGGCCGGTCAGGAAATTCATCTCGCCAGCGGCGAGAAGATCGTCCTGCAAGCCGGCAGCGAACTGACCCTCAAGGTCGGCGGCAGCTTCGTGAAGCTGGACGCCAGCGGCGTGACGCTGGTGGGGGCGCAGGTGAGGCTGAATTCGGGCGGAAGCGCGGGGAAAGGCGCCGGGGCGCAGCCATTGCTGCCGCAGGTGAGTGAAACCGACACGCCACCAGCGGCGAGCGAACGTTCGGCATCCCACCAGGCCGCTGGGCAGCACAGCGATCTCGACGCTGCTGAGCCGGGTGAACGAACCCTGATCGTCGACGTCTGGGGCGATCCCGCGCTCGGCAGCCAACTGCAACTGCTTGATCCCAAGGACCAGGGTCATGAGTGAACTGAAGGACCAGACCATCGAGCAGGGCGTACGCAAGCGCACCGAGTATGACGACGCACGCCAGGCACGCCTGGTGTTGAACATCGCGCGCAGCGACGGCGGCACCCTGACCATCCCGTTGCTGGACGACGCGCGCAGCACGACAGAACAACCGGATCTTCAGAAAAACACCCTACTCGCCGTCCTGCCGCTGGCCCGCCTGCCGGGGTACGACAGGCAGAACGAAGCGCCCAAGGGGGCACTGCCCCGGCCGGGTCGCATCTATGTCTTCTGGGGGAACCGGCTGTGGCGCGAGCTGGAGGCTGATGGCACGGGACAGCTGTTCGAAGTAGACCTGGCCCATTGGCGCAAGCAGGCCGAACAGGGGCTGGACGCCGACGAACGCCCACCCGTCGGCGCCCGCCAGTACCTGATCCTGCTGCCCATGCTGCTGCAGGGCCGGGCGATCGCCGGCGAACTGCACATGGCCTACAGCGAACTGCCGTGGACCTGGGAGTACATCGCGTGGTTGGAGCAGGAGGTTGGGCGCATCAGACAACGCTGTAACCCGCTCGGCCCAACCTGGTCGGCGGCTCTGGTGGGACCCGAACGCTGGCGGGCCACCCAGGCCATGCCGGTAATCCCCATCACCCGCATCAGCAAAGGCCTACGTGCCCGCGACCCACACCTGGAAAACTTGCTCGAAGATCCCCTGCTCTTCCATGCAGGAGCCACGGACTTCCCACTCACCTCCCTGGTCAGGCAGCGCGAACAGCGCCAAACGGAACTGGCCGGTTTTCTGAAGGCTCCGCCGCCCGGGCCGCTGCCGGCGTTCCCGGACCATCCGGACTTGTTGAGCGAATACCAGTTGCGCGACTACCCACAACTGATCGGCGTGATGCTGGAGGATCCCTTGTTCGCCTTGCGACATGCGGTCGTCCAGTCGCGCCTCGCCGCCGAGCTGCTGCAAACGCTCAACGCCCTGGTGCCGCACCAGGAATTTGGTCGGTATGCCGAGCTGCTGTATCAAACAGTCATGCCCGCCCAGAGTCCTCTCAATGAGTTGAGGAGGTATGTCGGTATCGGCGACCTGAAAAAGGCCACTCTGCATGACGAGCGAGAATACGCCCGAGAACAGCTCTACCAACACCAAGAACACATCCTGAGGCTGGTCGAGCGACTGCCTCCCTTCTGGAACGATTTCCAACACAGCCACGATGAGCGGCTGATGGAGCCTTATGCCCAACTGGTCGAGCTGCTGGAGATACTCAATCGCTCCCCGAACGGCTGCGACCCACGCTGCATCGAGCCGGAGGACAGTAAAGTCAGTGCTGGCGTGAACCGACTCACCCGGCAACTGATCGAGGCTACCCATGCGCTGACCAAGGGCTTGATGGGCGCAGGGGAGGAGTTGCCAGAAACCGCCCGCCGCCTGCGGGCCCTGGCCGACAACCCCATGGACGTAAACGCTGAACGCTTGGGGCTGAGTGCCCTGAGTCTGTTCAATCACACCTATGCGGGTCAGAACCTGACGCTGGCCATTGATGAACTGCTCAATCATGTCGCCAATGCCAGCGCGCTGGCCGTGAAACGCCTAGCCGAGAGTGACAAAACCATTCAAGTGCAGTTGCACCGCAGCTTTGCGCCCAGTTTCTCGTTGCTGCAAAAACTGCACAGTCTGGCCAGAAGGCTCAAGCTGCTGCCCCAGGCCGAGGCCCTGGAAAAAAACCTGGTGGTGCTGGGCGCCCATGGCGACGGTTTCAGCTTCGGCTTGACGGCAGCCGAGCGCGCCACCCTGACCCGCACCGAGGACTATCGAAAGGCAAGCCTTCAGGGGCGCAGCGGGCAGACGCTGGTTACCAGCAGTGGCAAGGAAGCCGAGCGCTTGGGCTTTGCCCAAAAAGAGCTGGGGAAGGTCATGGTGGTGGCGGCGGAAGCCGATGATCCGCTGCTGGCCGAATACAGAAAATGGCGTGTTGGCACTACTCGTCTGGATGCCGCCAGAAGCCTGTCCGAGGGCAAAAGCCTGCCTGTTCTGGCAACGGTGTTTGCGGGGTTTAATTTGTATGCGAATACAGTGGGGGCGATGCATTTAAAGAGTAGTGGAGAAAAGAGCCGATATAACGCAGGAATAGCAGGAGCATTGGCTGACCTGGCAATTGCCGGCAATAACGTGGCGCTGAAGCTACTGGCTGATTCCAAAATGACAACTCACCCCTGGTATGTCTTCTGGGAACAGCGTGGCTTTCAAACCACCGGATTTTGGGCGGAGAACCTGGTCAAGCGCACCGGTGGCAGCAGCCTGTTGAGCTATGGCCGTTTTGGTTCGGCATTTGCGATGGGCATAGTTACCGCAGGCCTGTTTCTCTGGGATGCCGGTCGCGCCCTGCGCGACGGCGAGGACGACATCGCCACCGCCCATCTAGTCGCCGCTACTGGCTCGGCCATCTGGGGTTTCTACACCATCGGCCTGCTGGCCAGCCCCTGGCTGCTCGGGTTGGGGGTGGGCCTGCTGGTCACCGGGGTCGTCGGTACGGTGCTACTGGCCGATGGCGCCGTGGAACAGGCGATCAAGCACGGTCCCTTTGGCATCGAGCCGCGTCTCCCTCATATGAACGATCCCTTGCAGGCGTATCAGCAATTGCTCGGAGCGCTGGGTGAGCCGCGTGTACGGTTGGAGCGCCTGCAGCACTGGCAACAGCAATCCAGCGAGGAGGATCACAAGCAACTCCACGCTGCGTTGCAGGAAGCGCGTATGCACCTGGAACCGAACGACTGGGCTGTGGAACTGAGCACGCCATTACTGAATCAATTCCGCACTGTTCAGGAGTGCAAGCTGATCGCCGTCGAAACGGAGCACAGACGCAGCGATACTTCAGGTTGGACCCAGCATCCGCGACTCAATCCAATCGCAAAGCTCGGGCCGATACGGCTGACCGATAACCGTATGCTCTTCATCTATTCCGCCCTGCACGAAGCAAGCTCCGGGTATGACACACGCCCATATCGTCACCCGCCAACTTACAACCTGAAAGTCTATATCCAACTTGAACTGGGCAAATCGGACGAGGACAAGCACGACCTCTTCCCCGGTTACAACCAGATTGTTCTTCCCCAACCACAGCCGCGCCAATGGCAGGCGTTTACCGCGGCACGCACACTGGATGTAAATGCCGACAACATTCCTTACTGGTTGATTGCACAACGAGCCTTTGCGAAATGAAAACCCCCATGTCCCCCACGATCTACGCCGACTCGGCCTACCGCAGCACGGATATTCCTGCACAGCCGCCGCATAAATGGAGCCAGGATGCCAATCGCTCCAGTCTGACCCGTATTCCATTGCACTGGGGAAACTATGCCAATTTGGAAGGTTGGAAGGATGTGGATGCTCAGTTAAGGCCGAACCAAGCTGGCTTTCTGGACGGGAACCAAGAGAATGATTTGTATATCAATCATAAGCGCTGGAATTTTGATAACACCGCCAAGTGGCTAATCCTGCACCCTTTTCTAAAGTTCAGTTCGATTGTTGGGATCCCGTGGCTTTTGTGGTTGATAGCCATTTCAATGCCAAAAAATTCCGCATCATTTCTTTCGGCATTTACCGCAGTTGCAATGATGGGATTAAGCTTGTGGTTAATAGGAAAGGAAAAGCCCAGTTTTAAATATTATTTAATTCAAACCGGTATCGGGCTTCTCGTTGGCTTAACAATGTCGATTCTGGAATATCAGTCCTCCGATGACCCGGATTATTTATGGGCGTGCCTCGGCATGGCCTTCAGCGTCTTTATGGGTCTGATCGGCTGGGATTACCTGCTCGACCTGTACCTGCGGGTCTTCAAGCACGACGGCAGTGGCTTCAATCGCCAGACCGGCATGCTCACCATTGGGCGCCGCTTCCAGAAGCCCTTCACCGCGCCCTTCTATGAGTTCGACGCAACCACGCAGTACCGGCCCGGCCCCCATGGCAGCGGCGGCTACGCTATCTGGCTGCACCATCGCTACACCACGATGGAAGTCTGCCTCGGCGCCAAGCTGCACTCCTTGGACTTCAGCCTCAACGAGGCCATGGCCTTCTGGGACACCCTGCAACGCTACATGGATGTCACCCAGCCCTTGCCTGATCTGCCGATCCTCGAGCAGTTCCGCCACCTGGACCCCACCACGGCGACCCATGACCGGGAATACCGGCGCAACCCACGCCACTGGCGCGACATGAATCATGCGGACTGGGAAAGCCACGGCCGTGGGGAAATGATGCAGCGCACCCGCAACCATAAATGGCAAACACGGCCATGCATCCTGCAAGCGAGGATCGACCCCAACCTCACCATCGAAGCCTATTACCGCTGCCAGGAAGCCAAGGGCATTCAGGCCACACCCCAGGCCGAGGATTTCACCTTCAGCCGATGCTGATCTCGGGACCCAACCCGAGCATCCGCCCATCAGGCCCTGCAGTCTCGGCAGGTGCAGCCGCCTTGGACCGGGCGCGCCGGCGCTAATGCATATATCCCCTTATGGAATATAAAAATTCTTAAAAGATATTTTTAAGAATAAGAAAGCCTCTCTATAGTCCGCTCCACCCTCCCCCGGGGAGGGGAATCCGATGGAGCACTTCCCATGAGCACAACGCCCCGCAGCCTCGACGTGCCGGCCGAAGACGCTTCCTTGCTGCGCGAGATTCATGCCGCCCTGCGCAACCTGCGCTACGGCTCGGTGGAGATCACCGTGCACGACAGCCGTGTCGTGCAAATCGAGCGCAAGGAAAAGTACCGGCTGAGCGAGCCGCGCAAGTAATCGCCGAAGAACAACGACACGGCCCGACTGGACAACCGGAGGGCGCGCCCAGACGCACCACTGCCGCAATCCGAATCCGTCATTCCAGGAGCTTCACATGTCCATTCGCCGTTTCGCGTTCGCCGCCCTCGCCGGCGCGCTGTTCACCACCCAGGCCCTGGCGGCCGACACGCTGCTCAACGTGTCCTACGACCCGACCCGCGAGCTGTACCAGGAATTCAACTCCGCCTTTGCCCAGCACTGGAAAGCCCAAGGCAAGGGGGACGTCACCATCCAGCAATCCCACGGCGGTTCGGGCAAGCAGGCCCGCTCGGTGATCGACGGCCTGCGCGCCGATGTGGTGACCCTGGCGCTGGCCGGCGACATCGATGAACTGCACCGCCTCGGCAAGCTGATCCCCGCCGACTGGCAGTCGCGCCTGCCGGACGCCAGCACGCCCTACACCTCGACCATCGTGTTCCTGGTGCGCAAGGGCAACCCCAAGGGACTGAAGGACTGGGGCGACCTGGTGAAGCCGGGCGTGGAAGTCATTACCCCGAACCCGAAGACCTCCGGTGGCGCGCGCTGGAACTTCCTGGCCGCCTGGGCGTGGGCCAAGAAGCAGTACGGCAGCGATGAGAAAGCCCAGGAATACGTGACCCAGCTGTACAAGCAGGTGCCCGTGCTGGATACCGGGGCCCGCGGCTCGACCATCACCTTCGTGAACAACCGGATCGGCGACGTGCTGCTGGCCTGGGAGAACGAGGCGTTCCTGGCGCTGAAGGAGGAAGGTGGCGACGCGCTGGAAATCGTCGTGCCGTCTCTATCGATCCTCGCCGAGCCGCCGGTCGCCGTGGTGGACCGCAATGTCGAGCGCAAGGGCACGCGCGAACTGGCCACCGCATACCTGAACCACCTGTACAGCGTAGAGGGCCAGCACATCGCCGCCAAGAACTTCTACCGGCCGCGCAATGCCAAGGTGGCCGCCGAGTTCGCCGAGCAGTTCCCGCAACTGGAACTGGTGACCATCGATGGCGCCTTCAATGGCTGGAAGGAGGCGCAACCGAAGTTCTTCAGCGATGGCGGCGTGTTCGACCAGATCTACCAGGCCCACTGACGGTAGGGGTATTCCATGTTGCGCCGCACCTCCCCCGTCATCCCCGGCTTCGGACTGACCCTCGGCTACACGCTGTGCTACCTCAGCTTCCTGGTGCTGATTCCGCTGGCCGCGCTGTTCGTGAAGACTGCCGAGCTGACCTGGGAGCAGTTCGTGGCCATCACCACCTCGGCGCGCGTACTGGCAGCGCTGAAGCTCAGTTTCGCCACCGCGTTTGGCGCCGCGTTGCTCAACGGGGTGATCGGTACGCTGCTGGCCTGGGTGCTGGTGCGCTATCGCTTCCCCGGCCGCAAGCTGATCGACGCGCTGATCGACCTGCCGTTCGCCCTGCCGACCGCCGTGGCCGGCATCGCGCTCACCGCGCTGTACGCGCCCAACGGCCTGATCGGCCAGCTCGCCAGCGCCGTGGGCCTGAAAATCGCCTATAGCCCGCTGGGCATCACCCTGGCGCTGACCTTCGTCACCCTGCCCTTCGTGGTGCGCACCCTGCAGCCGGTGCTGGCCGACATCCCCCGGGAGGTCGAGGAGGCCGCCAGTTGCCTGGGCGCCAAGCCGCTGCAGGTGTTCCGCCACGTGTTGGTGCCGGCGCTGCTGCCGGCCTGGCTCACCGGTTTCGCCCTGGCCTTCGCGCGGGGCGTGGGCGAATACGGCTCGGTGATCTTCATCGCCGGCAACATGCCGGGCAAGACCGAGATCCTGCCGCTGCTGATCATGGTCAAGCTCGACCAGTACGACTACGCCGGCGCTACCGCCATCGGTGTGCTGATGCTGGTGGTCGCCTTCATCCTGCTGCTGCTGATCAATCTGCTGCAGCGCTACATCCGGAGCCGCTGAGGAGCATGCCCATGAGCAGTCTTTCCGTGGCGGTGCCGCTTCCCGCCGTTGCCCGCCAGGCCCCGCTACAGTGGGGACGCCTGACGCTGATCGGCGCCGCGTGGAGCGTGTTCGCCTTCTTTCTGCTGCTGCCGCTGGTGATCGTGCTGACCGAGGCCCTGCAGGCCGGCGTCGACACCTTCTTCAGCGCCATTTTCGAGCCCGATGCCCTCGCCGCCCTGCGCCTGACCCTGCTGGCCGTGGCCATTTCCGTGCCGCTCAATGTGCTGTTCGGCGTGGCCGCCGCCTGGTGCGTGAGCAAGTACGAGTTTCGCGGCAAGAGCATTCTGGTGACCCTGATCGACCTGCCCTTCTCGGTGTCGCCGGTAATTGCCGGTCTGGTCTATGTGCTGCTGTTCGGCGCCCAGGGCCTGTTCGGCGAATGGCTGCTGGAGCACGACATCCAGATCATCTTCGCGGTGCCGGGCATCGTGCTGGCCACGCTGTTCGTCACCGTGCCGTTCGTGGCCCGCGAACTGATCCCGCTGATGCAGGAACAGGGCACCCAGGAAGAGGAAGCCGCTCGCCTGCTGGGCGCCAGCGGCTGGCAGATGTTCTGGCACGTCACCGTGCCGAACATCCGCTGGGGGCTGATTTATGGCGTGGTACTCTGCACCGCTCGCGCCATGGGCGAATTCGGCGCCGTGTCGGTGGTGTCCGGGCACATTCGCGGCCTGACCAACACCCTGCCGCTGCATGTCGAAATTCTCTACAACGAATACAACCACGTCGCCGCGTTCAGCGTCGCCAGCCTGCTGCTGGCACTGGCCCTGGTCATCCTGCTGCTCAAGCAATGGAGCGAATCGCGCATCAACCGCCTACGCCACAGTGGCGCGGAGGAATAAACCTGTGAGTATCGAAGTCCGTAACGTGAACAAGCAGTTCGGCGCCTTCCGCGCGCTGAACGACATCAACCTGGATATCCACAGCGGCGAGCTGGTCGCCCTGCTCGGCCCGTCCGGCTGCGGCAAGACCACCCTGCTGCGCATCATCGCCGGCCTGGAAACCCCGGACAGCGGCTCGATCGTGTTCCACGGCGAGGACGTCTCGACCCGCGACGTGCGCGACCGCAACGTCGGCTTCGTGTTCCAGCACTACGCGCTGTTCCGCCACATGACCATCTTCGACAACGTCGCCTTCGGCCTGCGCATGAAGCCCAAGTCGGAACGCCCGGACGAAGCCACCATCGCCCGCCGCGTCAAGGAGCTGCTGGAGATGGTCCAGCTCGACTGGCTGGGCGACCGCTACCCCGAGCAGCTGTCCGGCGGCCAGCGCCAGCGCATCGCCCTGGCCCGCGCCCTGGCGGTCGAACCCAAGATCCTGCTGCTCGACGAGCCCTTCGGCGCCTTGGACGCCAAGGTGCGCAAGGAGCTGCGCCGCTGGCTGGCGCGCCTGCACGAGGAGATCAATCTCACCTCCGTGTTCGTCACCCACGACCAGGAGGAAGCCATGGAAGTGGCCGACCGCATCGTGGTGATGAACAAGGGCGTGATCGAGCAGATCGGTTCGCCGGCCGAGGTCTACGAGCACCCGGCCAACCCGTTCGTCTACCACTTCCTCGGCGATGCCAACCGCCTGTACATGGGCGAGGAACACCACATCCTGTTCCGTCCCCACGAGATCTCGCTGTCGCGCAGCGCCGCGGACGAGCATCGCCCCGCCGAGGTCCGCGACATCCGCCCGCTGGGCGCCATCACCCGGGTGACGCTGAAGGTGGACGGCCAGGAAGAGCCCATCGAGGCCGAAGTGGCCAAGGACGACGCCAGCCTGGTCGACCTGGCACGCGGCCAGACGCTCTACTTCAAGCCCAAGGCCGGCGTGCCGGCCCATCTGTCCTGAGGACGAGGCAGCGCTCACAAAACCGGCGTCAGGGATGACGTTGCGCTATCACGGGGGTTAGGCTGTCACCGACTGCCGTCACCTGCTCACTACAACAATTACAGGAGCACCCCCATGCATCGCTTCGCCCCGTTGCGCCGAGGGCTCGGCGCTATCCTGATGCTGCTGGCCACCCTGCCCGCACATACCTTTGCCGCCCCCACCCCCGTCGAGCGCGCGCAGATCCAGGCCACGCGCGCCACCAGCAGTCTGATGCTGGTACGCGGCGAAGGCTTCCAGAAGGCGCATCTGCAGCGCCTGGAAGAAGACCTGCAGGCACTCGGCCAGGCCATGCAGGCCCTGGTTCCGGACGAAACCCTGCGCCGCCGCCATCAGGCGCTGGTCGACCAGTTGCGACAAGGCGTCGACTTCGGCCCTGGCGAGGAAAACATGCCCTGGCGCTACCCCGAGGCGCTGAGCCAGGCGCTGCGGGATTTCCTTACCGGCCTGCGCGCGCACCCGGACGCCACGCCCGCCGAACTGGCCGCCAAGATCGAGTACCTGTCGGTGCAGTACCTGAGCCGCGCCTATTTCGGCAACTTCGAGATCGCCCGCGAGCAGCCGAACGCCTACCTGGGTCAGGACGAGCGCACCCTGGTGCCGGCGATCGACAAGGAAGTGGAAACCCTGTCGGGTCAGAACCCGGAACTGGGCGACAAGCTCAAGACCCGCTGGAATTACCTGCGTAACGCCTTCATGGACATGAACAGCCAGAGCACGGCCATGGTCAGCCTGTCCGGCCGCCCCTTCGCGCCACTGGCCGTGGACCGCCACACCCGCAACCTCAGCGAGCAGTGGATGGCGCTGGAGTAGGCGCCGCCCCGGCGGACAAAGACAACGTTGTCCGCCCTACACCGAAACTACCCGTAGGGTGGACAGCGCTTTTCCTGTCCACCAACCGGTGTGCACCGCCCTGGCGGACGAGCATCAGGCCAACTCGGCGAAGCACTCCGCCAGAATCGCCAGGCCACGCTGCAGCTGCTCGTCCGGCACCGTCAGCGGCACCAGGATGCGGATAACGTTGCCGTAGCTGCCGCACGACAACAGGATCAAGCCCTTCTCCCGCGCGCGTGCCACGATCTTTCCGGTCAGCTCGGCCGCAGGCTTATGCGGGTCACCGCCCTCGCACAGCTCCATCGCCACCATGGCGCCCAACCCGCGCACTTCGGCGATCACCGGATGCTTGCCCTGCAACTGCCGCAGGCGGGCGGTCATCATCTCGCCCAGCGCACGGCTGCGCGCCAGCAACTGTTCCTCCTCGAACACCTCCAGCACCGCCAGCGCCGCCGCGCAGGCAATCGGGCTGCCGGCGTAGGTGCCGCCCAGCCCGCCGGGGGCGATGACGTCCATGATCTCCGCCTTGCCGCACACCCCCGAGAGCGGGAAGCCACCGGCGATGGACTTGGCGAAGGTAGTAAGGTCCGGCACCACGCCCAGCTGCTCCATGGCGAAGAAGCTGCCGGTGCGCCCGGCGCCGGTCTGCACCTCGTCGGCGATCAGCAGGATGCCGTGCTGGTCGCACAACGCGCGCAAGCGCTGCAGGAAGTCCTTGGGCGCCACATGGAAACCGCCCTCGCCCTGCACCGGCTCGATGACGATGGCGGCGATGTCGCGCGGCTCGGCGTCGTTCTTGAAGATGCGCTCGATGCTGGCGATGGCGTCATCCACGCTCACCCCGTGCAGCGCGCAGGGGTACTGGGCGCGGAACACGCCGCCGGGCATCAGGCCCATGCCGGCGGCATAGGGCACCTTCTTGCCGGTCAGCGCCAGGGTCATCATGGTGCGACCGTGGTAGCCGCTGGTGAAGGCGATCACCCCGGCGCGGCCGGTGGCGGCGCGGGCGATCTTCACGGCGTTTTCCACCGCCTCGGAGCCGGAGGTCACCAGCAGGGTCTTCTTGGCGAAGTCGCCGGGCACGCGGGCGGCGATCTTCTCGCAGAGCTCCACGTAGGGCTCGTAGGCCAGCACCTGGAAACAGGTGTGCGACAGCTTGCCCAGCTGCGCTTGCACGGCGGCCACCACCTTCGGGTGCAGGTGGCCGGTATTGAGCACGGCGATGCCGCCGGCGAAGTCGATGTACTCGCGGCCTTCCACGTCCCAGACGGTGGCGTTCTCCGCCCGCTCGGCGAAGATCGGATGAATCTGCCCCACCCCGCGCGGCACGGCGGCCATGCGGCGTTGCATCAGCGTTTCGTTGCTCTTGCTCATGATCGTCCTCACAGCCCCAGACACAGGTATTTGAGTTCCAGGTATTCCTCGATGCCGTACTTGCTGCCCTCGCGGCCCAGGCCCGAGGCCTTGACGCCACCGAACGGCGCCACCTCGTTGGAGATGATTCCGGTGTTGATGCCAACCATGCCGTACTCCAGCGCCTCGGCGACGCGGAACACCCGGGACAGGTCGCGGGCATAGAAATAGGCGGCCAGGCCGAACTCGGTGTCGTTGGCCATGGCGATGACTTCGTCCTCGCCCTTGAAGCGGAACAGCGGCGCCAGCGGGCCGAAGGTTTCCTCGCGGGACACCCGGGCGTTGCGCGGCACGTTGACCAGGATGGTGGGCTCGAAATAGCTGCCGCCCAGCGCGTGGGGCTGGCCGCCCAGCACCACTTCGGCGCCCTTGCCCAGGGCGTCGTCGATATGCTCGCGGACCTTGGCCACTGCCTTGTCGTCGATCAGCGGGCCGGTGGTCACGCCGGCCTCCAGGCCGTTGCCGACCTTCAACTTGCTCACCGCCGCCTTGAGCTTCTCGACGAAGGCGTCGTAGACGCCTTCCTGCACGTACAGGCGGTTGGCGCATACGCAGGTCTGCCCGGCATTGCGGTACTTGGAGGCCATGGCGCCTTCCACCGCCTTGTCCAGGTCGGCGTCGTCGAAGACGATGAAGGGCGCGTTACCGCCCAGTTCCAGGGACAGCTTCTTGATGTCCGGCGCACATTGGGCCATCAGCTGGCGGCCAATCTCGGTGGAGCCGGTGAAGGACAGCTTGCGCACGATGGGGTTGCCGGTCAGCTCATTGCCGATCTCGCTGGCCGAGCCGGTCACCACGCTGAGCACCCCGGCGGGAATGCCGGCGCGCTCGGCCAGGGCCACCAGCGCCAGCGCGGAAAAGGGGGTTTGCGACGCGGGCTTGACCACCATGGTGCAGCCGGCGGCCAGCGCCGGGCCGGCCTTGCGGGTGATCATCGCGGCCGGGAAGTTCCACGGGGTGATCGCGGCGGTCACACCGATCGGCTGCTTGATGACGATCAGGCGCTTGTCGGCCTGGTGGCCGGGAATGGTGTCGCCATAGACGCGCTTGGCCTCTTCGGCGAACCACTCGATGAAGGACGCGGCGTAAGCGATCTCGCCCTTGGCCTCGGCCAGCGGCTTGCCCTGCTCCAGGGTCATCAGCCGGGCCAGATCGTCCTGGTTCTCCATCAGCAGCTCGAACCAGCGGCGCAGCTTCTGCGCGCGCTCCTTGGCCGTGAGTGCGCGCCAGGCCGGCAGCGCGCGGTTGGCGGCCTCGATGGCGCGGCGGGTTTCTGCAGCGCCCAGCTTCGGCACCGTGCCCAGCACTTCACCCGTGGCGGGGTTGTTCACGACGATGGTCTGGCCGCCGTCGGCGTCGACCCAGGCGCCGTCGATGTAGGCCTGCTGACGGAACAGCGTGGAATCGTTGAGTTGCATGGCAGTCTCCCAGCGCCGCTGCGCTTCAGGAATGTTTGAAATTTCAAACGCAATCCTAGGATTGGCCACTGGGAAGGGCAATAGACGTTTGAAAAATTCTACGGCAACGACCCTCTCGCCGCCGTTTGAACCCCGCCGCACCGGCGCCGTGGACGCCCGCGGGCGAGATGAGTATCATGGCGGCGCTCAACGCATCCGTAGCTCAGCTGGATAGAGTACTGCCCTCCGAAGGCAGGGGTCGTGGGTTCGAATCCCGCCGGATGCGCCATCTATCAGTTTCTAGCTGTCTCTACCAGTCTACGAAACGCCCTGAAAAGCCCGCCCCGTGCGGGCTTTCTTGTCTCTGGCTGTCTCGCCCAGGCTTTCAGCCGGGTGACCGTGGCGTTTTCATCGCCCAGGCAATCAGGGTTTTTTCCACATCGTCCTTCGACAGGTATTCCTGTTCCAGACGGCCGCGCTCCCGCGTCAGCAGGTACCGGTAGAAGCTGGCCTCGTCCGGCTCCAGCCCCTCGGGGACGGCGCCCTGCGCCTTGACCGGCTCGACGACCGCGCGGGTTGATTCGTATCGATCGAAAAGCGACCTTTCCATCAGCAACGCCTGGACATCCGGTTGCCGTTGCCTCGCGCGCGCCAACATCAGCAATCCCCAGGTGTCCATATCGCCCCAGTAGCCGAGCGACTTGTCGGCCAGATGAACGGAAGCAAGCCACCGCAGATCCAGGCCCGCGCCGAGGACGGCGATGGTGTCGGGCAGGTCCGGCAGCAGATGAATGCATTGCTCGTTCTCCACCACCAACACACGGGAACAGGGCAAGTCGACTTCCGCCAATTCGGCGGTGGTCAGCCTGAGCCTCTTGAACGGTAGAAGGCCGGGCGACAGCGGAGCCAGCAGCACCCAGTGGCTATTCTCGTCGAAGGCGTCCAGGAAGGTGGCCAATCCTTGCGCAGAGACCTCGCCTTCAAAGCGCTCGTCCATAAGCCTGGTCAGCAGGGCGGCATTGCGCTCGAAAAACTTGGTGTCCACACCCTGCTCGGCCAGCAGGCGCAGCGGCCGCCCCTGGGCGCATCCCGGAGAGAGTCGGGCCGCCAGCCGTGCGGCGGTGATGACTTCGCTGGCTGCCTTTCTCAGCCAGAGACCGCGCTGGCTAACCAGCATCGCGTGAAAGGCGCTGTCGGTCTGTTCCACCAGCGCCTCGAGCATCCGATATTCCCGCGCCACGTCTGGATCGCCCGTGGCGGCAACCCACTCCGACGGGTTGCGCAGTCGCCAGGTCATGGGCATCTGGATCGGTTCGAGAGCGGCACGGTAACCGACCGGTTCCCATTCGACCTCGCCGATCCGCACCCGCCGCCACGCGTCGACATGCCCCCGCACCACCTGTGGATTGGCGGCGATAAGGCCCGCCGACGGCCTGCCGATGGTGAGTTCGAGGGGCCAAGCGCCGCGGCCAAGCAACCGTTCACGTCGAATACCCGGCTGCCGCCACTGGCGAGCCAGTCCCTTGCCGATCTCAGCGGGCGACTTCATGGCGGGCCTGGCGGTGGCGCTGGTGGTATTCGTCCAGGGTTTCCCAGCTCAACGAGGTCAGGCTGGATTCCTGGCCCCGGCGGTGGACCACAATGGCCGAGCGCGTGTGATGGCGCAGCAGGCGCATTTCCTTGTTCGGGGTAATGAACACCGCGTGCAGGCCGAATTCCCGCAGGGCGGCGATAATGCGGCCGGCGACCGCCTGGGAACTGCGCGAAAACGCCTCGTCGAGAACAATGGTGCCGAACAGCGGCCGGCTGCTGCCGTCGGGGCAGAGCGCGTAGCTCAGGGAGGCGGTGAGCACGTAGGAGGCGATGATTTCCTTTTCGCCGCCGCTGCCGCCCTGGGAGCCCGTTCGGGTTTCAATGATCTCCCCGCTCTCGCGATCGATCACCGAGACAGCGAACTCCAGTCGGAAGCGTGGGTCCAGAAGCGCCCGGGCGCCCTGGGTTCGGCTATGTTCGCAGGCGTTTCTCAACAGCCCCACGAGCTCCTGCAATGCCTTGTAGTGGCTCTCACCCTCATCGTCGATAAAGCGCGCCGAGTTCAGATGCCGCTGCGCGCGTTGCAGCGTGCGCACGCTTTCATGAACCACCTTGCCGGCGACCAGGCGCAGATAGCGGCCCGGCTGAAAGTCGACACGCTGCATCGTGCTGTTCAAATCCTCCAGGCGCTCCTCGATCATCGACACTTCGTGGTCGATGTGGCTGAGCAACTGGGTGACTCCGTCGTCGGAGGATCGATTGAGATATTCCAGAAAGCGCTTGAGCTTCTCGGGCAGCGCCTCCTCGGTCAGCACGCGCAGGCGCTCCAGGTACTTGGGTATGTCCACCAGCTCCCGCCCGACTTCCGCAAGGGCTCCGGTGTCCACCTTCAGCGCGTCGGACATGCGCTTGGCGAGTTCCACTTGCTGGGCGGCCAACTTGTCGCCGAGGGACTTGAGCTGTTGCTGAAGCTCACGCGAATGGGCGCGCTCCCGCTCGGGGATATCGCCCAGGTCCGCGGGCGCCAGGGTGGGAAAATGCGCCGTCGCCAGCTCCCGCTCCGCATCGCTCAGGCCCTTTTCGGCAGCGCGATACGCCTTGTCGGCGCTGGCTGCGGCCTGGTCAAACCGCGTTCTCAACTCGGCGCACTGCCTGATCAGTTGGCGGAGCTGACGCTCCAGCGACTCGCGCACACGCTCGGCTTCATCCAGTTCATCCTTGACCCCCGCCACATCGGAGTCGGGGCGCGTCAGGGAGGTCAGTTGCGCCCGCAGCGAATCCAGTTGGGCCTGTGCGCCCGGCAGATCAATGGTTTCGAAGCGCAGCTCTTCGAGGCTTTTCAACAGCGAGCCGTCGGCCTCCAACTGACGGACCTCGTCTCGGGCCGCACTCAACGCCTGCCGGGCGGGCCCGAGCTGCCCCTGCGCCTCCCGAATCTGCTCGGCCAAAGCGGCCAGGCGGTCGCGGTTGTCGAAACCGGTGAGCCAATCCTGGTCCAGGCGCCTCTGATCCTGCTTTTCGAAGAAGCGCTCCTTGCCCGACATCAAGCCCTGAATCGTCATGGCATGGTGCGTCTGGCGCAGTTGCTCCGGGCTTTCGACACAGTGGCGATCATGGCCCGCCAGCAGCGCCTTCACGGTTTCCCGGTACGGATGCGGCTTGAAGGTCAGCTTGCGGACAAATCCATCTTCGAAGAACACCGGCGATGTTGCCGGCTCCTTCACCTCCAGCAGGCGAACATGCAGGTGGTTGTGTCGCTGATTCACCCAATGCAATGCGGCCCGGGATGCCTCCCCCGGCACCAGGATGCGCAGCCGGTGGCTGCCAATGGCCCGCTCGACGGCGCCTCGCCAGGCCTGTTCCTCGGGCTTGATCTGAACCAGTTCGGCGACGAAGGGCAGGGCCGATTCCTCCAGCCCAAGTTCCTGCGCCAGGGCGCTGCGAAAGGCATGGAATGGCCCGGGTACGTTCGAACCAGGCCGACTCTCGACCTCCGCCTGATCCCGCTGCAACGCCTGGAGTCGATCGGCCAGCTCCCTCTCGGCGACCCCCGCCGCGAATGCCTGCGAGCGCGCGCGCTCGATCCGGGTACCGAGGGCTTCCAAGCGACCGGCGAGCTGTTCCTGGTTGCCTTGCAACGCCGCCGCCGAGAGTTCATCCGACATGTCCAGGCGCTTGGCCAAACGGCGATATCTTTCGGCCTGCACCTTCCGTTCGTCATGGATCGAGACCCAGTCCGCGATGCGTCCGCGCAACTGATCGATCCCGGCTCCGCCCACCTGCAGATACCGCTGGCGTTGCTGGTCAACCAGCATCCTCTGGGCATCCAGGTGGCGCTGGCATTGCTCCCGATCCCGTTCGGCCTGCTCGCAAGCGTTCTCCAGTCGGTTGGTTTCTGACAGCCAAAGGCGATGCCCCTGCTCGGCAAACCACGTCGGCAGGATGCCTTCAAGCGCCTGTTTCTCCCGCAATTGTCCCTGCAGGTCCCGGTGTCGCTCCCAGCCCTCCGCCACCGGCTGCAACGCACGCTGCTGTTTCCGGGCGACCTCCAGCTCTCGGTGGATGTCGGTCAGATCATCGAAACTGTCGACAACCTCGGCGGCCCGCTCAAAGGCCGAACGATCATCCAGCACCAGCTCACGGAAAATTTCGTCGATGCTGTTGAGCTGCTTCAAGCCGGCGGCGCGATTGAGCAGGGTGAAGGCGTTTTCGCCAACCTCGAAGTAGTCCCTCAACCTGGCCAGGAAGGTTTTTTTGCTTGAATACGGCCAGACACCCGTGCCGTCCTTCCCCATCTGGCGCAAGGCCCGCATGCCACCCGCTCGGTACTGACCGAGCCAGTGCTCCAGGGTCTGCTCGGGTGATTCGCTCAACAGCCAGAGCTTCTTCAGATCCGAGGCCGAGGAACTCGTGCCCTCGAACCAGAGCACCGTCCCCAGGCGTACCTGTGCGCCATCCCGCTCCAGGGTGGCGGCGATCGCGGTGACCGTCTTGCCCTGGCGAGCAATGTGGGACTGTTCCACCCCACCATCCCCGGGGCCGGAAATACCCCGCACGTAGGAAACCAGATCGCGATCGCTTTCATGCCCCCCGGTGGAGGCCAGGTTATAGCGCGGGTTGGCGCACAACAGGGTCATCAGCGCGTCCACCAGAGTGGTTTTTCCGCTACCCGTTGGGCCGATCACAGCGGTGCCGGCGGGATCGATCTCCGCACGGTGATATCCCCGGAAGCCGCCCCAGTTATAGAGTTCGAGGCTGGTCAGGATGAAGGTCTCGCTTCGAGGCCAGGGTGCCGCCTGCGTCATGCCATGTCCTCCTCGCCCTCGGGAGCCGCCGCACCTTTCGTCTGTTCGCGCAGCCACACTACCAGCGCCTGAAGATTTTCCGGGTTCGCCAGATGGGTAATGATGGGGCGAATGACGACGCGATCATGCGCGTCCAGAGCCGATACCAGGCCATGTCCCTTCAACTGATCCAGCAGCGTGATGACGCGGTTGCGCTCCTTCGCCTCGCTGCCCAGCTCCCCCAGGTAAACCTGCAACTGGGGGATCAGCTCATCCACGGCAACGAGCGCCTGACTGGCGCCGGTGCCGCTTTCCTGTTCGTAGGCAATGAACTGCTGGCGCAATACGGCAATCAGCAAGGACTGCTCCAAGCTCAGCCGTTGCCGGCGCACCAGCGGGTGTGACCACTCATCCTGCTCGGCCAGGTCATCCTGGCGAACGGTGATGAACACCAACCCGCGCACCTCATCGACCCCCATGGCAAGATCGAGCGGCTCCAGAATGTTGGCCACCTCCTCGGCGTGGGAAAGCGCCGAGCGATACAGGTTGGGTTTGTGACTCTCTTCCAGCAGCCCGTACTTGAGCATCTCCTGGACCGCTTCGCGCACCCGTTTCGGCGTCGAGCGCTCATCGGCGACGCTCAGCGCCGCAGGTTCGTCAGGCAGGTTGCCATCCGGCGCGGAGGCCTGCGCCAGCCCCTCCGTATCCGCGCCGGTAGCGCCGCTCATCCGATCAAAAATCCCCGCCATGCTTACAGCTCCCAATCAATGTCCTTGAGCGCCTCGGGATCGAGGCCGGCATACGGCAGGTCAAAGCGCCAGTGTTGCGCATCCGCATCGACCAGATCGACGATCTGACGTTCCTCCGCCAGCACCTCGATACCCGCCTCACGCGCCATGGCCAGCCAGAGCGCGAAGGTCTCCAGATCATGGGTTGGCGGCAGCAGAGAGGCGAGTTCTCCAAGGCTGACCACCCGGTCCCGCTCGAGCAATACCTGCAGCGTTTCCTGGATCAGCGCCTCGCGATCCAGCCCGTCGAAGGCGGCCCAGAAATCATCATCGATCTGTTCCAGTCCGGCGGCCCTGGGGTGTAGGTCCAGCTCGTCCGCCTCGCCATCATCCTGTGCCTTGAAGCGCAGACGTTCGATGGCCGGAACACCCGTGATGGCGACGCCAACGGGCGGCAGGCAAACAGGCTGGCGGCGCACCGACTGGCGTTGCCAGTCGACGCCGAGCGCCAGGTTGAAGAAGTCGTTGAGTAAGTGGCCAACGCGGTGGTGCTCGGCGGCCAGGCCCGTTTTCATGAAGCCGCGCACATCGCGCTCGCTCCTGGCGCGCGCCTGCAGCACGGCCTGCGATTCACGCACCAGACGCAGCGCCAGCCAACGCAGCTCAAGTTGCTGGGGGCGGCTCAGCGCCTTCGGCGCCGCGGGGTGGCGGAGGATGGTGCGCAACCGTTCGCGCATGGCATCCAGCTCGATGGACTGCCGCAATTGCTGCTGGAAGCTCTCGAATACTCGACCCTCCGGCGTGTTAAGCAGCGTTTCCTGGCTATCCAGCAGCCGATCGACAATTTCACCGCGGTGGGATTGCTCACTGATGATGGAGTGCCTCAGGGCGCGATCCGCCTCGCGCCAGGAATCCTCAACCCGCCGAAAATCCGCGCGCAAGCCGGTGGCGAGGTTATAGACCTCGCGTATGCCTTCCACCGCCTGCGCTTCGCCCAGCACGACGACATGCCCGGCTTCCACCTGTTCCAGCTCATGCTCCAGAGCCTGTATCCTGCGTCGCAGACTGGCAATGCGGCTGGTCGGACTGGGATTCAGTCCGGTTTCCAGGTTTTCGATTTCGCGCTGCACCACCGAAAGCCGGGACGCGGTCGACGTCATGATCCGGCTGTCCAGCGAATCCACGAACTGAATGGCCGACTCCAGAGCATCCGTTGCGTAGATGCGTCCTTCGCGTTCGACGACCAGACGACGCTTGATCCATTCACGCAGTTCACGGCCCGCCTGTAGATGCGTTGCCTCCGTTTCGATCTGGTAAAGCTCCTGACTGGCATAAGCCGTCAGCATGTCGGCCAATGCCTGTAGCGCATCGTCATAGGGAACCCCGTCGTGCGCCTGCACGAACAGTGTTCTCAGGCATCCCAGTACCAGCGGTGCGCGACGCGACGCGAGCAAAAGCCAAGCGGGATGCTGGTTGCGGGCGGATACATAGCGTTCTGAACGCTGCTGCGCGTTTTCTTCCACGGGCCACTGTTCCTGGGGGTCCAGAACGGATCACCAAAGTAAATCATGGCCTCATGATACGTGCCTACCTTGCGGGTGGGCATGTATGCCTAAGCTACACCCCACCCAAGCAGTCGCGCGCCACTTCCGCTGAACAACGTCCTGGTTTACCCATTTTGGGAAACTCCGAAAAAGCTTCCTGATTTGGCAAAATCCGTAGACTTCACCCGCCGCCTCGTTCGCTGATACCCATGCCGCGCGTGCATCCACCGCGCTGAGGCAACTGGAAATGGCCGAGCTATATCAGACCAGTAAGCAGAACATCGGCAAGCACATCCAAGCCAACATCGCCGATGGGGAGCTGGCCGAAGGGGCAGTGAGCAGTCAAAAAAAGAAACACTGATCGCATCGGATTCACAACCGCGGCTACGACCGCCCCCGCCTAGCCCCCGGCCCGAATAGTCTCCATAATCGGCCCACATCGTCGGGCCGCGACGCCTGTCCGCCACACCGAATCCCTCCACCGCCCCATCCTGGACCCGATGAAGACACCGAAACGACTGGAGCCTCTCCAAGAGGACGGCCTGATTGACGAAGTGGTTCGCCCGCTGATGAGCGGCAAGGAAGCGTCCGTGTACGTCGTGCGCTGCGGTGACGAGCTGCGCTGTGCCAAGGTGTACAAGGAGGCCAACAAGCGCGGCTTCCGCCAGGCCGCCGAGTACCAGGAAGGCCGCAAGGTACGCAACAGCCGCGCCGCCCGGGCCATGGCCAAGGGCTCCAGATACGGTCGCAAGGAACAGGAAGAAGCCTGGCAGAACGCCGAGGTGTCCGCACTGTTCCGCCTGGCCAACGCCGGCGTGCGCGTCCCCAAGCCCTACGATTTCCAGGACGGCGTGCTGCTCATGGAGCTGGTCACCGACGGCTACGGCGAGGTGGCGCCGCGCCTCAACGACGTCGACCTGCTGCCGGAGGATGCTCGCGAATTTCACGCCTTCATGATCGGCGAGATCGTCAAGATGCTCTGCGCCGGCCTGGTGCATGGCGACCTGTCGGAATTCAACGTGCTGCTCGGCCTCGAGGGCCCGGTGATCATCGACCTGCCCCAGGCCGTGGACGCCGCCGGCAACAACCACGCCTACAGCATGCTGGAGCGGGACGTGGCCAACATGGCGGCCTATTTCGGGCAATACGCCCCGGAATTGCGCGACACCCGCTATGCCCAGGAAATGTGGGCGCTGTACGAGGAAGGCAAGCTAGTGCCCGAAACACCGCTGTCGGGCGAGTTCGCCGACCCCGAGGATGCGGCGGATGTCGACGCGGTGCTGCGGGAAATCAAGGCGGCCCTCGCCGATCAGGCACGCAAGGAAGCGGCGTTGAAAGAGACGGAGGAAACCGAGCCCATGCCGCCGTGGATGGCTTAGCGGAGTCGCAGGCACCTGCGGTTCCGGGGCGACAGCTGTCTGCCCAGCAACGCCTCATGGACGAGTTCCCTTTTCTTCTTAAGCAACAAAAACCCTGGGGCGTGAGCAATGGGTATCACCTACCGACCGGACGACGACCTGGCCTTTCTCCAATACTGCACCGAAGACGATATTCGTCAGTTGGCCGAATTCATCATCTATGACAAGGACGGCGATGAGCGCATCGCCAGCGAGATCCTGGCCGACCCGGACTTCAAGGCGCGCAACGGCCAGCCCGATCAGTGGCGCAAATCCTGGAAGCTGGTCGCCGGCGAGTTGCAGCATTTCGGCGGCGATACGCTGGTCAACTTGTTCAGGCGTCAGGGTGTTCCCTATCGGGAAGTGCTCACGGATGTCTGTGGCAAGCTGAAGGTGAAGTACGACAAGCAAGGCAGCACCTACGACGTAGAGAACAGCCTGATCGAGCGGCTGGTCGAGCTGTCCTGGAGCGAAATGTCGGAAGACCAGCGGCAGGCCACCCTCGACAGCCTCGAAATGGAAGCGCTGGGAGGCGCTGGCTGGAGTCTGGTCAATAAAATGATCCGCAGCAGCTCGGGTTCCCTCGCGTGGTCGTCCTGGCTGGCCCAGTCGGCTCAGGCCGTCTTCTCTCCCTTTTCGCTGAAGGCGGTTGGCGCCGGCGCAGTCGGTCTCCTCGCCCAACGCGGCGCGGGGGTCGTTGCCGGCCCCCTGGCGGCAGTTGCTCTGGCCGTACCGATGATCACCGGCACCGCCTACCGGGTCACCGTGCCCGCCACCATTCAAATCGCCTATATGCGCCGCAAGTACGAACAACAGGACCGCTTCTGATGAACGCCACCGTAGATCTGCTGCAAAAAATCTGGGTACTCGACGAGGCGGCCCTGTCCGACAAGCTCCGCGAGGCGCTGGCCTCAGGCAAGGCCGTCATTCACGACGGCGTCGCCTACTGGGCGGAGGGCAGCGGCAAGAAGGGCATCATCCAGCACCTGCCCTTCAAGGAAACGGCCATCAAGTCCGCCGAGGAAGCCATCAAGGCGGCGCAGATGACCACGGTAATCGCCACCGCCGCTTCGACCTGCATCATTCTCGGCGCGCTGATCATCCAGACCCGCTACCTGGCGGCGAAACTGGACCGCATCCAAAGCACGGTGGACGAGATTTCCCGCGATCT
Organism: Pseudomonas sp. RL; assembly: GCF_000647775.1. Classification (NCBI taxonomy): domain Bacteria; kingdom Pseudomonadati; phylum Pseudomonadota; class Gammaproteobacteria; order Pseudomonadales; family Pseudomonadaceae; genus Pseudomonas; species Pseudomonas sp. RL. The sequence continues at coordinate 41,793 of NZ_JBOY01000004.1, forward strand.
GCATGCACAGAACATCGTCTACTACATGGACAAGATCACCGATTACATCGGCGGTGTCGAAGTCGCCCGCACGCTGTTGAAAGACCGCAGCCTGGCCGACGAAATCCGCGAAGTGGCCTATCCGCTGCTCGCCTCCGTGGCCGCCAAACGCAACCACGCGCTCTCGTTCATCGACAACATCCTCAACCTGGCGCGCAACACCCAGGAACTGAGCAACCGGCACTACGAACTGGTGATCAACTTCGCCCACATGATGATGGAGATCATGCCGCTGGGCATTCACACCGAATACCTGCTGGCCTCGCGCATCGGCAAGCCCCGCCTGGCCGAGCAGATCCTGCTGGACGGAACCCAGCGCTACGAGGCCGCCATGGGCCTCTACAAGGGCTTCCTGAACGAACAGCATCGGGCGCTGGTGCGCGGCAGCATCGGTGACAAGGCGGAAATCTTCCATCGCATCGAACACAAGGCCGAGCAACTGATCGGCTCCGAGGAAAATCGCCTGCTGCTCTCCCTGCCATCGGGACGCCTGGCCGTGGAACCGCCCGACCACGCGCGTTGACGACAACCGAGCGGCAGTCCCGGGCCAACGCCCGTGGCTGACACCGGAACAATCATGGCCATTGGCCGGCCATCTTGGTTAAGCTCCCCCGTGCCGCAGTCGCACCAAGGATCGAGCATGGCCGCCAGCAGTAACTTCGCCTTCCTCCAGGAACACGACCCCGTCTTCCTGCAGCTCGCCAGTACCGCTGAACAGGTCTTTGCCAGCGACCCCAACACCACGCTGATCAAGCTGCGCCAGCTCGGCGAGGCGCTGGCACAGGACCTGGCCAGCCGCGCCGGCATCGAATTCGACGCCACCACCACCCAGGCCGATCTGCTCTACAAGCTCGGCCGCGAGATCCAGCTCGATCGCAACATCGTCAGCCTGTTCCATACCCTGCGCATCGAGGGCAACAAGGCCACCCACCAGTTCCGCACCCAGCACCGCGAGGCGCTGGACGGGCTGAAAGTCGCCCGTGAACTCTGCGTCTGGTACCACAAGGCGCTGGGCAAGGCGGGCAGCGGCTTCAAGGCCGGCGCCTTTGTCATGCCCAGCGACCCGAGCGCGCCGCTGCGCGAACTGCACGGCGAGATCGAGCAGCTCCGAGCGCGCCTGCTCGAATCGAACGAACAGCTGGAGTCCAATCAGCAGCTCGCCGAGCTGCTCAGGCGCGAGGCCGAGGAATACGCCGTACTGGCCGAGCAGATGGATGCCGAAGCCCGTCGCTATAAACAGCAGGCCGCCGCTCACGAAGCGGAGCTGGCCCGATTGCGCGCCGAGCATGAACACAGCCTGAAAGCCCTGCGCCAGGAGCTGGAAGCCCAGCCCCAGGCCAGCCAGCAGGTGCTGCACAAGACCCAGCAGGCCAGCAGCAGCTTCGATCTGTCGGAAGACCTCACCCGCATCCTCATCGACCAACAACTGATCGACGCCGGCTGGGAAGCCGATTCGCTCGACCTCACCTACAGCAAGGGCGCGCGCCCGGAAAAGGGCAAGAACAAGGCCATCGCCGAATGGCCGACCAGCAGTCCGAAGGCCTGCGCCGACTACGTGCTGTTCATCGGCCTCACCCCGGTGGCCATCGTCGAAGCCAAGCGCAAGCGCATCAACATCGCCGACCGCATTCCCCAGGCCGAGCGCTATGCCCGCGACTACCGCGTCAGCGCCGACCAGCACGCCGCCTGGCAATTGGCCGGTCAGGGCCAGCCCTGGACCGACGGCCAGGGCGGCGGTTTCCAGGTACCCTTCGCCTTCGCCTGCAACGGCCGCCCATACATCAAGCAACTGGCCGAACAGTCCGGCACCTGGTTCCGCGACCTGCGCAGCCCGGCCAACATCCGTCGCCCGCTGCCCAGCTTCCATACTCCGCAAGGCCTGCTCGACCTGCTCAAGCGCAGCCGCGAAGACGCCGAAGCCCGCCTCAAGCAGGAAGGCTTCGCTTATCTGAGGCTGCGCCCCTATCAGGAGAAGGCCATCCAGGCCGTGGAACAGGCACTGGCCAACCAGCGGCGCGAGTGCCTGCTGGCCATGGCCACCGGCACCGGCAAGACGCGCACAGTCATCGGCCTGCTCTACCGCTTCCTGAAAGCCGAGCGCTTCAAGCGCATCCTCTTTCTGGTCGACCGCACCGCCCTGGGCCAGCAGGCGCTGGAAGCCTTCAACGACATGACCCTGGAGCAGAACCAGACGCTGGCGCAGATCTACGACATCAAGACGCTCGGCGACATGGCCGCCGAAGCCGCCACCCGCATGCAGGTGGCCACCGTGCAGGCGATGGTCAAGCGCATCTTCCAGTCCGACAATCCGCCGCCCATCGACCAGTTCGACTGCATCATCGTCGACGAGGCCCACCGCGGTTACACCCTCGATCAGGAAATGACCGAGGGCGAACTGGCGGTGCGCGATGTCAGCCAGTACCTCTCGCAATACCGCCGCGTGCTGGACTATTTCGACGCCTGCCGCATCGGCCTCACCGCCACCCCGGCCAAGCACACCAGCGAGATCTTCGGCCGCCCGGTGTTCACCTACAGCTACCGCGAAGCCGTGGCGGACGACTGGCTGATCGACCACGAACCACCGATCCGCTACGTCACCCAACTGGCCAAGAACGGCATCCACTTTGCCCAGGGCGAAACCGTCAACCTGCTCGACGCCCAGACGGGGGAAATCGAAACCGCCGAGCTGGAGGACGAGCTCAATTTCCACATCGAGTCGTTCAACCGCAGCGTGATCAACGAATCCTTCGACCGGGTGATCTGCGCGGAGCTGGCCAAGGACCTCGACCCGTTCGGCGAAGAGAAGACCATGGTCTTCTGCGTCAGCCAGAAGCACGCCGAGCGCGTGAAGAACCTGCTCGACGAAGCCTTTTCCGAGCTGTACGAGGCGCAGTACAACCAGGCCGCCGTGCAGATCATCACCGGCCAGAGCGACCGTGTGGAACAGCTCATCCGCTGCTACAAGAACGAGCGCTTTCCCAACATCGCCATCACCGTCGACCTGCTCACCACCGGCATCGACGTGCCGCGCATCGGCAACCTGGTGTTCATGCGCCGCGTGCGCTCGCGCATCCTCTACGAGCAGATGAAGGGCCGCGCCACCCGGCGCTGCGACGAGATCGGCAAGACCGTCTTCCGTATCTTCGACCCGGTGGACCTGTACGCCGCGCTGGAGCCGGTGGACACCATGAAGCCGCTGGTGAAGAACCCGGACATTCCGCTGGAGCAGCTGGTGACGGAGCTGACCGACAGCGCCAGCCTGGAGGCTCCCGGCAGCCAGGAAGGCAGCAGCCATGCCCATGACGTGCTCGACCAGCTCAGCCAGCGCATCATGCGCATCCTGCGCAAGGCGCAGCACAAGGCCGAACACAAGCCGACGCTCAGGCAGCGGCTCGGCGAACTTGAGGAACTGTGGGGCGTCCCGCCCGCCGAGCTGCACAAGCACCTGCATGACCTGGGTCCTCAAGAGGCCGCACGGTTCGTGCGCACCCACACGCGCCTGCTGGAACAACTGGCCAACGTGCAGGCCCTGCTGGCCTCGGAGAATTACCCGGTCATCTCCACTCACCAAGACGAACTGCTGTCCCGCGAGCAGAACTACGGCCAGCATCAGAAGCCGGCGGACTACCTGGAAGACTTCAACGCCTTCATCCGCAACAAGCTCAACCAGTCCGCGGCGCTGGGCGTGGTGGTCAACCGTCCCCGCGACCTGACCCGCGAGCAGCTGCGCGAAGTGCGCCTGCTGCTGGACGACGCCGGCTTCAGCGAAGCCAGCCTGAAGAGCGCCTGGCGCAACGCCACCAACCAGGACATCGCCGCCAGCATCATCGGCTACATCCGCCAGGCCGCCATCGGAGAGGCGCTGATGCCCTTCGAGCAGCGCGTGCAGCAGGCCATGCAGCGCATCTACGCCCTGCACGCCTGGACCCAGCCCCAGCGCAAGTGGCTGGAACGCCTGGCCACGCAGCTGGTGCATGAAGTAGTGCTCGACCGCGACCAGCTCAACGAAGCCTTCGCCACCCACGGCGGCCTGCGCCTGGTGAACAAGCACCTGGATGACCGGCTGGATACCGTGCTGGAGGTGCTGAATGAGCACCTGTGGCCGCGGGTCGGCTAGCCGGTGAGCCGAATAGCTCGCATAATCGGCTCACCCAATGAGCCGAATAGACCGGTTATTCGGCTCACGCCCGATTGAGACGCCCATGCATACCTGGATCTGGCAGCACCCCGACTGGCCCCGTTTCACCTGGCAGGCTGACCGTCTGGCCGCCCCGCTGCGCGCCTGCGCCCAGGCCCAGGGTCAGCTGCTGGGCATGGCCGGCGCGGTCGGCCTTGAGGCCGAGGCGCACAACAGCCTGGATACGTTGCTGCAGAACATCGTCACCTCCTCGGCCATCGAGGGCGAAACGCTCAATGTCGGCTCGGTACGCTCCTCGTTGGCCCGCCGTCTGGGCCTTGCCGTGGAAGGCCGGCCCAGCCCGCGCAGCGAAGGCCTGGCCGAGCTGTTGCTCGACGCCACCCGCCATTACGACCAGCCGCTCACCGTCGAACGCCTGTACACCTGGCATCGCTGGCTGTTTCCGGCGGATGACTTCCCCCTGGCCAGCCGCGTCCGCGTGGGCGATCTGCGCGGCGAAGAGCCCATGCAGGTGGTGTCCGGTCGGCAGGATCGGCCCACCGTGCATTTCGAGGCACCGCCGCGCCAGGGACTGGAAGAGCAGCTCGCCGCGTTTCTGCGCTGGTTCGAACAGAGCCGCCACGAGGCCAGCCTCGACCCGCTGCTGCGCGCCGGCATCGCCCATTTCTGGTTCGTCACCCTGCACCCTTTCGATGACGGCAACGGCCGCCTGACCCGCGCGCTCACCGACCTGGCGCTGGCCCAGGGCGAACGCCAGGCCATCCGCTTCTACGCCATGTCGGCCAGCATTCTGGAGGATCGCGCGGGCTACTACCGCGTACTGGAAGCCAGCCAGAAGGCCGGCCTGGACATCACCGACTGGCTGGAATGGTTTCTCGCCACCTTGCTGGACAGCCTGGAGCGGGCCCTGGCGCGCATCGACCGCGTGCTGGTCAAGGCGCGCTTCTGGCACGCGCACCGCGACGTGGCGCTGTCCGCCGAACAGGTGAAAGTCCTCAACCGCTTGCTCGACGGCGGCGAACGCGGCTTCGAAAGCGGCATCAGCGCCGCCCAATACCAGGCGGTGGCCCAGGTTTCCAAGGCCACCGCCACCCGCCACCTGAGCGACCTGCTCGACAAGGGCTGCCTCGTGCGCCTGCCCGGTGGCGGACGCAGCACCCGCTATCAGATCAACCGGCCCGGCGGCACCAGCCCGGCCCCGACCCCGAGTACCCCATGACCCAATCCGACATCGTCCAGAAGCTCTGGAACCTCTGCGATATCCTGCGTGACGACGGCATCAACTACAGCGATTACGTCACCGAGCTGGTGCTGCTGCTGTTCATCAAGATGGAATACGAGCAGACCCAGAGCGACAGCCGCTTCGCCCACCGCCTGCCCGAAGGCGCGCGCTGGCCGGACCTGACCGGCAAATCCGGGCTGGGGCTGCTCAACCACTACCGCAAGATGCTGCTGGAGCTTGGCCAGAGCCACGACCCGCTGATCGCCGCCATCTACGCCGACGCGCAGACCCGCCTCAAGGAACCGCGCCACCTGGAGCAACTGGTCAGGAACCTGGACGAACTGGACTGGTTCAGCGCCAAGCAGGACGGCCTGGGCGACCTCTACGAAGGCCTGCTGGAAAAGAACGCCGGGGAAACCAAGTCCGGCGCCGGCCAGTACTTCACCCCGCGCCCGCTGATCGACAGCATCATCCGCTGCATCCAGCCGCAGCCGAGTGAAATCATCCAGGACCCGGCCGCCGGTACGGCGGGCTTTCTGATCGCCGCCGACGCCTATATCAAGCAGCACACCGACGAGCTGTTCGAGCTGCCGCTGGACAAGCAGCTGTTCCAACGCCGCAAGGCGTTTATCGGCATCGAACTGGTGCCCGGCACTCGCCGCCTGGCGCTGATGAACTGTCTGCTGCACGGCATGGAAGGTGACGAGGAAGGCGTGGTGCGCCTGGGCAACGCCCTGGGCCAGACCGGCGCCAGCCTGCCCAAGGTGGACGTGATCCTGTCCAACCCGCCGTTCGGCACCGCCAAGGGCGGCGGCGGCCCGACCCGCGACGACCTCACCTACAAGACCAGCAACAAGCAGCTGGCCTTCCTGCAGCACATCTACCGGGGCCTGAAACCCGGCGGCCGCGCCGCCGTGGTGCTGCCCGACAACGTGCTGTTCGAGGCCGGCGTGGGCACCGACGTGCGCCGCGACCTGCTGGACAAGTGCAACCTGCACACCCTGCTGCGCCTGCCCACCGGCATCTTCTACGCCCAGGGCGTGAAGACCAACGTGCTGTTCTTCCAGAAGGGCACTGCCGACGATCCCTGGCAGAGCGAAGGCTGCACCAAGCGGGTATGGATCTATGACCTGCGCACCAACATGCCCAGCTTCGGCAAGCGCACCCCGTTCGGCGCCCAGCACCTGAAGCCCTTCGAGGACGCCTACGGCAGCGACCCCAACGGCAACAGCCCGCGCACGGAGAACGTGGAAGGTGCCGGCGAGACCAGCCGCTTCCGCTGCTTTACCCGCGAGCAGATCCGCGAACGCGGCGATTCGCTGGACATCAGTTGGCTCAAGGACGCCGACAGCCTGGACGCCGCCGACCTGCCCGCTCCGGACGTGCTGGCCGGCGAGGCCATGGCAGAGCTGACCGAGGCGCTGCGCGAGCTGGATCAGCTGATGCAGGCGCTGGGGGCCGGGGATGAGGCGGAGCAGCAGAAGCGGATGCTGGCGGAGGTGATGGGGTTGGCGGTGGTGGAGGAAGATGGGGATGAGTGAGTTGCCGAAGGGGTGGGCAAGCGCAACGCTGAATGAACTTCTAGGTACAGGCAGTCTTTTTTCTGATGGTGATTGGGTCGAAAGCAAAGACCAGGACCCTGAAGGCCAAAACAGGCTAATACAGCTTGCCGACATTGGCGATGGCTCTTTTATCAATAAATCTTCACGATTTGTGAATGACGAAAAATTCGCCACCTTAAATTGCACCGAAGTAAAAGCCGGTGACATTCTGATCGCACGCATGCCTGACCCACTTGGGCGAGCTTGCCTTATGCCCGAGCTACCTCAACGCTGTCTGACTGTTGTCGATGTTGCCATTTTCCGTGTGGGCGAGACTGGAATATCGAACAAATTCCTGATGTACTTCTTAAACTCCAAATCAGTCAGAGATGAAATTCATATAAACTCTTCTGGAACTACCCGCAAGCGAATTTCCCGTGGAAAACTTGGCGAGATTCAGCTCCCTATTCCACCACAAGCCGAACAAACCCGCATCGCCCAAAAACTCGATGAACTACTGGCCCAGGTCGATACCCTCAAGGCCCGCATCGACGCCATCCCCGCGCTGCTCAAACGCTTCCGCCAATCAGTCCTCGCTGCGGCGGTTTCCGGGCGGTTGACGGAGAATTGGCGCGGCCATGATCGTATTCTTCCTCCCTGTGAAGTTGAGAGCTATGCCTGCTCTATCAAAAATTCCGGCTTTAAGCCGAAAGGAAAAAACCTTCGAAATCCTATAGCAAGTGAAATACCTGGCTGGATCAAAATCCAACTAGGGTCGTTATTTTCCGTTCGCTCTGGCGACGGACTAACAGCTAAAGAAATGGATACTTCAGGAAGTATTCCTGTCTATGGCGGAAATGGGGTAAACGGCATCCACTCTGTTGCAAACATGTTTAACAGGGCGATTGTCATCGGCCGGGTCGGTTACTACTGCGGCTCAGTGCATATGACCCCTAATAAAGCATGGGTTACCGATAACGCATTAATCGTTAACTACCCAAAAGAGCTTATCGACTCGAATTTTGCATACTGGCTCCTAAAGGGAACCAACCTAAGGAGCAACATCTCTTCCACCGCCCAGCCAGTAATTTCAGGTGAAAAAATATATCCTCTAGAAGTTCACATCCCTCCTCTAAATGAGCAAACCGAAATCGTCCGCCGCGTCGAACAGCTCTTTGCCTTCGCCGATCAGTTGGAAGCCAAGGTCGCCACCGCCCAGGCCCGTATCGACCGCCTGACCCAGAGCATCCTGGCCAAGGCCTTCCGCGGCGAGCTGGTGCCCCAGGACCCGAACGACGAACCGGCCAGCGTGCTGCTGGAGCGCATCCAGGCCCAGCGCGCCGCCGCGCCCAAGGCCAAGCGCGGCCGCAAGGCCACGGCCTGATGCAGGGCGGTCAAGGCTCGCCTTGGCCGCCGAGCACGGCGGCCAGCCTCATCCACCGCCACTACTCACCCGGCCATCCGCATGCTCAACCTGTGCGTGTCCCGGGCAACGAACGCGGACGGCCCGAGGCTGCATGGCTCCCTTGGCCCCGCATATCTCGCAAACGGACCGGCTTTGCTCGGTAACCCTGTCCAGCAGTTGCCAGTGCTCCGGCCGGACGCTCACCTTGCCGAAGCGCAGCTCTCCAAACTTTTCCTTGAAAAGGCGGATGCTGGAATACGGGCCAGGCCCGCTCGACAACTCCGCACCCAGCCGATCGAGGAGCGAATACCAGCCATTGCCTGCCTCTGCGCGCGTCAGCTCACCAAACACCTGCGGGTAACGTTCCCTTAACGACTCAACCAGCGATACGTCCATGACTCCTTTGCTCCTTCAGACACCTACGCCAGTCGTATAATGCCGAAACGCCATTAAGGAGTCGTTGTGTGTGAATACATCAAACTGGATCGGCCTTTTTAACCGCGCGTTCAAGGCCATGGATTACCGCCTGGAGCAGGTACTGCAACTGCAAAGCTGCCGTGAGCACTGGATTCAGGCCGAACTCAGCCTCTACGCCTATTTCTACGACAATCTGGAAATCTGGACCGACGCCGATATCGGCAACGGCAAAAAGGCCGATCTGTACGCTGTCGATGAGCAGGGAAGAAATACGATGGTTGCCGAGATCAAATGCCTGGGTGACTACTCACAGTCCAAGTGTCTGGAAGGCGACTGGTCCATCCGCAACGATATCGAGCGCTTGCAGCAGGTTGACTGCTCGACCCGTCTTTTCATCCTGGTGATCCCGCATCTGGATGAAGGCCACGCCGAAACCCGTGTGGGAGCGCGGCTCAGAGCGGAAAACTGGGCTGGCCAGGAGGGGCAGGCCGTAGACGTCGCCCTGTCTTCCGCCAGCGTGCGCATCTGGGCTGTCTGAACCTCGTATCGCCGATGGCACACCCTGTCCCACCGTCAGCCGGCGGAACAGGGTTCGGCCCTGACGCTGTTGCGCACCGGGAACAGGCGCACAGCCTCCTCGTCCAGGCGCTCTTAAGATGCCAGGCGCCATCCATGGGACCGAGGCAACGTTCAGGTCCTTCACGCAGCAGGGACCGCCATGATCACCCACGCCATTCTTCAACCCTTGATCAGCGCCATGATCTGGCTGATTCCCATGATGCTGCTGGTGGTGCTGCTGAAAAGCCCGTGGTTCAAGGGCTGGATCGGTGAGCAACTGGTGCGGCTGTCCGCCCATTACCAACTCGACCGCCAGGTTTATCGGCGCCTGCATGACGTAACCCTGTCCACGCCGGATGGCACGACCCAGATCGACCATGTCTTCGTTTCGCCCTTCGGCATCTTCGTGGTGGAAACCAAGAACATGAGCGGCTGGATCTTCGGCGGCGACAAGCAAGCCCAGTGGACACAGCAACTCTACAAGCGGCGCTTCAGGTTCCAGAACCCGCTGCGGCAGAACCACAAGCACCTCAAGGCGCTGGAAGCGGCGCTGGGCGTCGCACCCGAGCATATTCATTCCGTGATCGTGTTTGTCGGTGGCAGCAGCTTCAAAACGCCAATGCCAGCCAACGTGACGGAAGGCATCGGTTTCATTCGCCATATCCGCGCCTTTCAGCAGCCGGTGTTTTCCGACGCGCAGGTCGAGGCCATGGTTCAGGCGCTGCAAGGCGGCCGCCTGGCTCCAACGCTGGCGACGCGGCGCGAGCATGTCGAACGGCTCCGGCAGCGCAGTGATCCGACCGCGACCCGCCAATGCCCGCGCTGCGGCAGCGCGCTGGTCATTCGCAACATCAAGCGCGGTCCGAAGGCCGGTCAGCAATTCTGGGGTTGCAGCACCTTTCCGAAGTGCCGCGCCCACCAGCCGTTGGGGTAAGGCTTTCAGTTCAGCCTGACCATCGGGCTTTCGTGCAGGCACCGACCGGAAGCTCGCGACTGAAGTCGCTCCTACGGGTCCGGTGTGGATCGGCCTCGTAGGGTGGAAAACTCGCGCAGCGATTGTCCACCGCTCCCCCCAGCGCGGTGCCTTGGTGGAAAAGCCTGCGGCGTTTTCCACCCTACGGTGCCGCTCAGCCGATGGTCATCAGGCTTGCGTTGCCCCCCGCCGCCGCCGTGTTCACGCTCAGGGTTCGTTCGATCAGCAAGCGCTCCAGCGGGATGTCCGTGTCGCCGGCCGGCAGGCCGATCACGGCGACCAGCGGACCGTCGCGGCGGGCGAGTTGCTGGCTGATGCCGCGTAGCTGGTCGGCGTCGCCGTGGTGCATCACCGCGTCGAAGGCGACGGCTTCGCCGTTCCAGTCACGAATCAGGCTGATCCGGTCCTGCACGACCCGGGGCAACGCGCCACGCAGCGCGCGGTTGGCTTCGTCGTCGGGCCAGAACAGGTGGTTGCCCACCGCCAGGCCGGCGGCCAGCTGGCAGAGGCGGTCGCCTTCGTCGTTGGCCAGGCTGAGCACGCTCTCCCGGGGCAGCAGCAGGTAACTGTTGCGCTCTCCGGTCGGGCCGTTGAGCACCCGGCTCAGGCCGCTCTGCGAGTCGGCGGCGTAGCGGTCGCACAGCTCCACCAGGGGGCCGCGTTCATGCTGCATCGCCCAGTCGCGCAGGGCGGCCAGCGGTCGGCCGAGCTGGGCGTCCAGTTGCTCGCGCAGGCCGGGGTCGGCGGGGCTCGGTTCGTCGTGGCGGGCGAAGGTTCTGCGCAGGGCATCCTCGGGTCGGCTGGACAGCAAACGGTAGAGGTACAGCGGCCCGCCGGCCTTGGGCCCGGTGCCGGACAGCCCTTCCCCGCCGAACGGCTGCACGCCGACCACCGCGCCGATCATGTTGCGGTTCACGTACAGGTTGCCGGCCTGCACCTGGTCCACCGCCTGGGCGATGGTTTCGTCGATGCGCGTGTGGATGCCGAAGGTCAGCCCGTAGCCAGTGCCGTTGATCTGTTCGATCAGCCGGTCCAGGTTCTCGCGTTGATAGCGCACCACGTGGAGGACCGGACCGAACACCTCGCGGCCCAGCTCCTGGATGCTGTCCAGCTCGATCAGCGTGGGCAGCACGAAGGTGCCGTACTGCAGGTTGGCGCCCACGGTGCGCGCCGCCTGGTGGACGCTGTGGCGCCGCTCGCGCATGGCCTGGATATGCCGTTCCAGGCCGGCCTTGGCTTCGGCGTCGATCACCGGGCCGATGTCCACCGCCAGTTGGTCGGGGTTGCCGAGCCGGTATTCGGCCATGGCGCCCTTGAGCATGGTGAGGATTCGGTCGGCCACGTCCTCCTGCAGGCACAGCACGCGCAGCGCCGAGCAGCGCTGGCCGGCGCTGTCAAAGGCCGAGGCGACCACGTCGGTGACCACCTGCTCGGCCAGCGCCGAGGAGTCGACGATCATGGCGTTCTGCCCGCCGGTTTCGGCGATCAGCGGCACCGGCCGGCCGCGGGCATCCAGACGGCCGGCGAGGTTGGCGGCGATCAGCCGCGCCACTTCGGTGGAGCCGGTGAAGATCACGCCCTTGACCCGCTCGTCGCGCACCAGCGCATCACCCACGTCCTCGCCGCGCCCGGGCAGCAGTTGCAGCGCGCCGCGCGGCACGCCGGCCTGGTGCAGCAGGTGCACGGCCTGGGCGGCGATCAGCGGGGTCTGTTCCGCCGGTTTGGCCAGCACCGTGTTGCCGGCGGCCAGCGCGGCGGCCACTTGGCCGGTGAAGATCGCCAGCGGGAAGTTCCACGGGCTGATGCAGACCACCGGGCCGAGCGGCCGGTGGGTGTCGTTGGCGAAGTCGGCGCGCACCTGGGCGGCGTAGTAGCGCAGGAAGTCCACCGCCTCGCGCACTTCGCCGATGGCGTTGGCGAAGGTCTTGCCGGCCTCGCGCACGGTGATGCCGACCAGCGCCTGCAGGTCGCCCTCGAACAGGTCGGCGGCCCGTTCGAGGATCTGCGCGCGCTGCTCGGGCGGCGTGGCCTGCCAGCCGGCGCCGGCGCGCTCGGCGGCGGCGACGGCATTGCCCACATCCGCCAGGCTGGCCAGCTGCACCTCGCCGACCTGGTCACGCTGGTCCGCCGGGTTGCGCACCGGCAGCGTCTGGCTGCCGTCGACCGGGCCATCCAGCAGTGGCTCGGCGCGCCAGTCCACATGGGCGCCAGCGAGCAACGCGCCGGACAGCGAACCCAGGCGATGCTCGTTGGACAGGTCGAGGCCGAAGGAATTGAGCCGCGCCTCGCCGTACAGCTCGCGCGGCAGCGGGATGCGCGGGTGCGGCAGGCCCAGGGCGCCCTCCCGGGCCGCCAGGCTTTCCGCCTTGGCCACCGGGTCTTCGACCAGCTCGCGCAGGTTGACGTCCGGGTCGGCGATCAGGTTGACGAACGAGGTGTTGGCGCCGTTTTCCAACAGGCGGCGCACCAGGTAGGCCAGCAGCGTTTCATGGGTGCCGACCGGCGCGTAGATGCGGCACGGGCGGTTCAGCTTGCCGTCGGCCACCTTGCCGACCACCTGTTCATAGAGCGGCTCGCCCATGCCGTGCAGGCACTGGAACTCGTACTGGCCGAGGTAGTAGTTGTTGCCGGCCAGGTGATAGATCGTCGCCATGGTATGGGCGTTGTGGGTGGCGAACTGCGGGAAGATGGCGTCCGGCACGGCCAGCAGCTTGCGCGCACAGGCGATGTAGGACACGTCCGTGTACACCTTGCGGGTGAACACCGGGTAACCCTCCAGGCCGTCCATTTGGGCACGTTTGATCTCGCTGTCCCAGTAGGCGCCCTTGACCAGGCGGATCATCAGGCGGTGCCCGCTGCGCCGCGCCAGGTCGATCAGGTGGTCGACCACGTGGAAGCAGCGCTTCTGGTAGCCCTGGATGACGAAACCGATCCCGTTCCAGCCGCGCAGCGACGGCTCGAAGCACAGGCGTTCCAGCAGGTCGAGGGAGATTTCCAGGCGGTCGGCTTCCTCGGCGTCGATGTTCAGGCCGATGTCGTACTGGCGCGCCAATTGGGTCAGGCCGAGCACGCGCGGGTACAGCTCGTTGATCACCCGCTCGAATTGCGCGCGGCTGTAGCGCGGGTGCAGCGCGGAGAGCTTGATGGAGATGCCCGGACCTTCGTAGATGCCGCGTCCGTGGGAGGCCTTGCCGATGGCGTGGATGGCCTGCTCGTAGGAGGCCAGGTAGCGCAGCGCGTCGTCCTCGGTGAGGGCCGCCTCGCCGAGCATGTCGTAGGAGTAGCGGAAGCCCTTGGCCTCCATCTTGCCGGCGTTGGCCAGCGCCTCACCGATGGTTTCGCCGGTGACGAACTGCTCGCCCATCATGCGCATGGCCATGTCCACGCCCTTGCGGATCACCGGCTCGCCGCCCTTGCCGATCAGGCGGTTCAGGGCGCTGGAGAGTCCGGTTTCGGTGTGCGTGGCGACCAGCCGACCGGTGAGCAGCAGTCCCCAGGAGGCGGCATTGACGAACAGGGAGGGGCTCTGGCCGAGGTGCTGCTGCCAGTTGCCGGCGCTGATCTTGTCGCGGATCAGCGCATCGCGGGTGCCCTTGTCGGGGATGCGCAGCAGGGCCTCGGCCAGGCACATCAGCGCCACGCCTTCCTGGGAGGACAGGGAAAATTCCTGCAGCAGCCCCTGCACCAGCCCGGCGCGGCCCATGCCGGCCTTCTGATTGCGCAGGGTTTCCGCCAGCCGGTAGGCCAGGCTGCTGGCCTTGGTGCTCAGCTCGGCGGGCAGGCGCGCCTGCTCGACCAGCACCGGCACCACTTCCGGTTCGGGTCTCCGGTAGGCCGCCGTGATGGCTTCACGCAGTACGGATTGTGGGTGCACGCTTTCGGCGAAGGCCAGGAAGGGCTGGTAACGGACGTCCTCCCGGGGTTCTTCCTCGAGTTCGTCCGGCAGGCTGTCCTCGGGGGTGTCCGGAACGTCGCCGCGCTCGATCTGTTCCATGTACAGGTGGATGGCCTGCCGGATCAGCCAGTTCGGTGTGCGGTCGATCCGTTGCGCGGCGGCTTCAAGCCGCGCGCGAGTGGTGTCGTCGAGTTTCACGCCAAACGTGCTGCTCATGCTCTGCCCTCCGAACCCTGTTGTCGGTACCCCGGCGCTGGATGGCCTGGCGGCCCGGCTGCTCAACCCTCAACCAGTGTAGCTTTCGAAAAAGCGCAGGGGCGGAGGGCGCGCAGGCCTTGTGGGAGCTCAACCGGCGCGGCGGAAGGTCAGGTTGATGCGTTGCGCGCCCAGCAGTGGATGCTGGCCGTCCTTGAGTGCCAGCACGCCGTGATAGCGCAGCCGATCCTCGCCACCCCACACCAGCACATCGCCATGCAGCAGCGACACACGCTCCGGTTTGTCGGCGCGGCGCATGCCACCGAACTGGAAGACCGCCGGCAGGCCCAGGGAGACCGAGACGATCGGGGCGGTGAAGTCGCGTTCGTCCTTGTCCTGATGCAGCGACAGGCGGGTGCCGGGCAGGTAGCGGTTGATCAGGCAGGCGTCGGGCAGGAAGCCGGGAAAACCGGCTGTGGCAGCGGCCTGTTCGGCCAGTTGGCGGAACGCCGGGGGCAGGGGCGGCCAGGGTTGGCCGGTGTCGGGATCGGTCGGGCTGTAGCGGTAGCCGTGACGGTCGCTGATCCAGCCGAGCGGACCGCAGTTGGTCTGCGCCACGGACATGCGCAGGCCGCCCGGCGTGCGCATGTGGCGAAAGGGAGCGGCGGCTTCGATCAGGCGCAGCTCGGCCAGCAGGGTATCGATCCAGGGCTGGGCGAAGCCGCGCAGCAGCCAGGTGGCGGGGCCCAGCTGAAGGCGACCGGACTGGATGGGCTCGGCGAACAGATCGGTGGTCGGGAACATCGGCATAGCCGGCCTCCCTGAGCGGGATATGAGCCAAGTGTACGCCCGGGACCCAGGCGCAGCGTAGGGCGGACATCGCGGTTTTTGTCCGCCCTAGCGTGCACACCGGGCGGTGGACAGTTAAAAGCGATGCCCACCCTATGCCAGCATGCACACCGGACGGTGGACAATGAACAACGATGTCCACCCTACGACTCGTGAATCAGCGCGCGTCGGCAGCCTGCTTGGCTTCCGGCAGGAACCAGTTCATGACCAGCGCGCAGATGCCGCCGGTGGCCACGCCGGACTCCAGCACGCTGCGCAGGCCGGCCGGCAGATGGGCGAGGAAT
This sequence comes from Pseudomonas sp. RL, assembly GCF_000647775.1. Taxonomy (NCBI): domain Bacteria; kingdom Pseudomonadati; phylum Pseudomonadota; class Gammaproteobacteria; order Pseudomonadales; family Pseudomonadaceae; genus Pseudomonas; species Pseudomonas sp. RL. Next base: position 57,309 of record NZ_JBOY01000004.1, read on the forward strand.
TCCGGCACCTGGGAGAAGCCCAGGCCCAGGGCCAGCGACACGGAGATGATCAGCAGCGCGCGGCGATCCAGGTCGATGCCGGCGAGGATGTTGATGCCCGCCGCCGCCACGGCGCCGAACATCACCAGCGCGGCGCCGCCGAGCACCGGCTCCGGCACCGCCTGCAGCACGCCGGCCACCGCCGGGAACAGGCCGAGGATCACCAGCATGGCGGCCAGCCACATGCCGATGTAGCGGCTGGCGATGCCGGTGAGCTGGATGATGCCGTTGTTCTGGGCAAACACTGAGCTGGGGAAGGTGTTGAAGAAGCCGGCCAGCAGCGAGTTGGCGCCGTTGACCAGCACGCCACCCTTGATGCGCTGCATCCACAGCGGGCCTTCCACCGGCTGGCGGGAGATCTTGCTGGTGGCGGTCACGTCGCCGATGGCTTCCAGCGAGGTCACCAGGTAGATCACCACCATGGGGATGAACAGGCTCCACGACCAACCCAGGCCGAAGTGCAGCGGCATCGGCACCTGGAACAGGTCGGCCTCGCGCATGCCGGTGAAGTCCAGGCGGCCCAGGTAGGCGGCCAGCGCATAGCCGGCGGCCAGGGCGATGATGATGGCGCAGCTGCGCAGCCAGACCACCGGGATGCGGTTGAGGATGACGATCAGCGCCAGCACCACGCCGGAGAGCAGCAGGTTCTCGCCATTGGCGAAGGTGCCGTTGCCCATGGCCGCGTAACCGCCGCCCATGCTGATCAGGCCGACCTTGATCAGCGTCAGGCCGATCATCAGTACCACGATGCCGGTCACCAGCGGGGTGATCAGCCGCTTCACGAACGGCAGCACGCGCGACACGCCCATTTCGATGAACGAGCCGGCGATGACCACGCCGAAGATGGCGGCCATCACGGCTTCCACCGGCATGCCGTCCTTGACCATCAGCACACCGCCGGCGATCAGCGGGCCGACGAAGTTGAAACTGGTGCCCTGCACGATCAGCAGGCCCGCACCGAACGGCCCGAAGCGCCGGCACTGCACGAAGGTGGCGATGCCGGAGATCACCAGCGACATGGAGACGATGATGTTGGTGTCGCGCGGCGACACGCCGATGGCCTGGCAGATCAGCAGGCCCGGGGTGACGATCGGCACGATGATCGCCAGCAGGTGCTGCAGCGCGGCGAGGAAGGCAATCCAGGGGCGCGGACGGTCGTTCAGGCCATAGACCAGGTCATGGCGCGGTTCGGCGGAGGTAGGGGAAGTCATGGCAGAGAGCCCGGCTGTAAAAAGCGGCGGATTCTACTCCTGCCAGGCGGAGGGGGACAGGGTGGGCGCGTTCGGACGGCCCATCCGGGAGCCGCTGCCTGGTGGACAAGGAAAACGTTGTCCACCCTACGGCAAGTTTTGTCCCGCCCAATGAAAACGCCGCTTCCGGGGAAGCGGCGTTCGGGCGAAGCCAGGATCGCTCAGCGGGTGGCTTCGATCAGTTCCTGCTGGGCCTTGGCCGCGCGGAATTCCTCGTAGAGGATCTCTTCGTTCTGCGGCGACAGCTTGCGCTTGCTCTGGCGCATGATGCTGTCGAACAGGCCCTTGGTGGCCTCCGGCTGCATGGCGACCATCACGCACAGGTTGCGCTGGCCGTTGATGTTCACGAAATCCACCTTGGCCGGACGCGAGCCGACGATGTACTCGTTGGCGACCTGGCGCGAAACGGATTCGAAGGTGCTGCCGGTTTCGTTCTGGCCGCCGCCGGTGGAGCTGCGCTGGTATTCCTTGTCCATGGCCTGGACCTTGATGCCGATTTCCTTGGTCAGGCTGGCACGGGCACTGGCGGTGGCCTGGGCGCGGTCCAGGCTGAAGTTGCCGGTGTCACGCACGCAGCTGGTGGAGGCGATGCCGCCATCGACCATCGGCGCCATGACCCAGTCCGGCAGGCTGGCGCTGGTTTCAGCGGGCTTTGTACCGCAACCGGTCAGCACGGCGGCGGTAAGAGCGGTCAGGCAAAACAGCGAAGAGAAACGCTTCATTCGGGAACTCCCTGGGATTTCAGCGGTAAGTCGACGGCACAACGCCGCCAACCGAGGTTGTTATCGACACAGTTACAGCAACCGATAGCCCGGCAGGCGCGAGGCGACCCGCTGGAGGTAGTTGCGGGTTTCCTCGTAGGGCAGCCGGGCGCGCATGTGCTCGAAGTTGGCCTTGGGCGACAGGCGATTGATCTGCTCCGCCGCCTTGTTGATGTTGGTGTTGCCGATATAGCTGCGCGCGACGTTGCCGGCACCGGTGTTGTAGGCGGCGATGGCGCAGTAGAGGCGGCTTTCCGGATCCTTGACGGCCTTCAGGTAGCGGGTCTGCAACAGGTGCAGATAGGCCGCGCCCAGCTGGATGTTCTTGGCCGAATCGTACAGGTAGGACGGTGCCACGACGCGCGACTGGCCGTAGACCAGTTCGGTCGCATCCTTGCCCGCCGAGCCCGGCACGATCTGCATCAGGCCATACGCCGGAATCGGCGAACGCGCCAGCGGATTGAAGGCGCTTTCGGTATGCATCACCGCCAGGATCAGCGCGGGTTCGATCTTCCAGCGGCTGCCCTGCTCGCGCGCCTGGTCGAGGAATTCCCGGGCCTTGTACGCGGGGCGCTGTTCCGGCAGGGGAACCGAAATGGTCACCAGGCCGTTGCTTTGCGTGGTCTCGGCCTGCCCGACCAGCTGCTCGGAGACCTGACGCACCTCCCGCTCGGACGGTGCCGGGGAACTGAACAGCTCGCTGAGCACCGCCTTGTGCTCGCCGGCCGACCGTTCGACCAGGCTCGGCGCGGCCTGGCTGACCGCCTGTTCGACCGCCGCGGTCAGCGGATCGTTGCGGGCGGCATCGGCCACATCGGTGGAAAGCAGGCCGCGCATTTCGCTCAGCAGGCGTGCCCGGTCGGGCCCCCCCGCTTCCGGACGGAAGCTCAGGGTGATGCGGTTCGTCTCGAAGTCCACGACGCGCTGCACCGTCTGATCGCCGCTGTACTCGACCCAGCGGGTCTTGCTGCTCAGTTCGGCATTGCGCCAGTAGGCGGCCAGCTCGCGCTGACGCTCCCGAGCCGCCGCCGCATAGCTGTTGCTGTAGGCGGCAAAGCCGGCGGCCAGCTCACGCTGGTAGGCCTGGAAGTCCGCATCGCGGCCCTGGTTGAACGCCTGTTGCTGGATCTGCTGCGAACGGCGAAACGCCTCGAATTCGCTCTCGGCCCGGGCGCCCGTCAGCGTCAGCCCAGCCAGTGCGCCGAGTGACGTGGTGAGGAAAGAACGTCTGTCCATCCGCTATCCGTTCCTGAAATGCAAAACGCCTGACACCGGCACGTGGCGGGTGTCAGGCTTGATGAATCACATCTTGACGATGTCTCGGATGGTACCGATGTGATCGCCCAGGCCCTTCTTGAACTGCAGGCGGACCGGCTGACCGATGCGAATCTTCTCGGCGATCTCTTCCTCGACGAGGATCCAGGCGGACTCGCTGCCGATCTGGTTGGACACGCGGGCGGTCCCCAGCGAGAAGGTTTCGATGCTGGTCTGGTTGGTCAGCGGGTTGTTCATGCGGGTGACATTGGTGATCTCCACGGTGTCGCCCTGCTTGATGCCGTGCTTGCCACCCAAGGTCACTTTGACGGCCACCTGATCCTTGCTGACGCGCTGTTCGATCACATAGCCAGTAGGCGCGAACTGGTTCTGCAGGTTGGTGCGCATACGTTCCACGGCGCGGGTCGCAGCGTTGCGGGCAAACTGCTCGGCGCCAGTCTGGGAGAGCGCGCAATCCCCGCTGTAACGGACATCCTCGCTGGAATACGTCGAACCGGAGAGCTCTTCGGTGGTTACCGGACGCATGGACGGCATCTTGTAGATGCGCACGCTGCCGGCCACATCGCCGTTGTATTTGCACGAGGGCGCAATGGTTACCGTGTTGCCCTTGTTGTCAACGAAGCGCTTGCCTTCGGTGAACTGGGCGCCTGCAGCCGCCTGGGACACCACGCCGAGGATGGCGAAGTCCGCCACCTGCTCGCCCTGGTACTCCGCCTTGCCGTGCATCTCGGCCAGCGCCAGCTCCTTGCGCAGCTTGTTGGCCAGCTTGCGGTCCACCAGCTCCACGTTGGTGGCCGCCAGGTACTTCTCGATCTCGCTGGCGATGGTGCTGCCGACACGGGCCGACTTGGCCAGCGGGATATCGCCATCCTCGGCCTCGAACACCACGACGCGAGGCTTGCCCCCGGCGAGCTCGGCCTTGCTCGGCATCACATCGCTGTTCAGCAGAGCCCTCGGCTCCATGGCATCCAGGTTCTTGATGGTGGTGGACGAGCAACCGGCCATCGCCAGTGCCATGGTCAGCAACGCTACTTTCTTCATGGTTCCCTCCCCGGGTAAACAAGCCATACAGCTCAGCTGTCCTGTCGATGCAGGACTCAGTTGAGGCGTAGGTCGGTCAGAATCTGCTCGACCCCGCCGGAATTCAGGAACTTGCGCAGGGCGTCTTGGCGCGCCCCGTCGTAACTGATCATCGAGATGCCGTTCAGCCGATAGCTTTTGCGCGCCACCACGCTGTTGCGGTCGTCCAGCAGCGCCACCGAGAGGTCGATGACCGCATTCAGGTTGCCGAACATCTCCTGGTTGGCGACCGTGCCCTTGATCTCCAGTCGTCCATCGGCTCGCCCGGAAGAAACGGTACGCACGTTAAGCGCCTGGCCGATCGCCTCGGCCACGGGCTCAAAGGCCGGAGACGTCTGCAACTGCAGGGTCAGGCTCTGCAGAGCCTGGGCGCAGTCGCGCTGGTAGGTCTCATGGCGCTCCATGGCTGGATTGGCGTCGAAGAAGGTGTCAGCGGTGGACAGCACCAGGGTCAGCAGGCGCGCCTGGTCGATGAGGGCGGGCGCGGCCTGGCAGCCCAGGAAGCGCTGGAAGGGCCGTGCAGTCAGCGTGGGATCCAGACGGCGGCGCAGGTCCGCCTCAACGGTTTCCAGCTGCAGTTGGGTATCGCGGACGAAATCCTCGCGAGACATTTCCACCAGAACGAAATAGCGGCCACCGACCAGTTCGGCCTGGCGAACGTTGTAGGCGGAGAGCTTGATGTCCTGGATATAGGCTTCGACCGTTTCCTGGTAGCTGCGGGTAACGGTATTGCCGGAGATGCCACCGTGGGAAACGGCGTCGCTGCGGATGCGCGTGCTCAGCTTGCCGGCGATGGAGCGCAACGCCTGTTGCGTGGCCTCGTTCAGGTTCGGGCCTTCGCCGACACCGTAAAAGGCGCTGAGGTTGTCCTGGGGCGGGGCGCTGACCCATGCGGGAAGCGCCGCAGCCTGGGCCACAGGCGACAGGCTTGCCAGCACCAGCATGGCCGAAAGACCCCAGACCAGGCGTTGCCGCCGCGTGGCCAACTCCATGTACAGACGCTCCTTTCTTGCGGACTACCCTGCGGGGGGTGATGGCAATGTGATGTTGATGGTGGCGGATTATCATCAGCATCAGCCGCCCTGTCTAGAAAGTTGACACGGGTCACGCTTAGACAAAGAGATGAGAGGAGGTACTAGACGTTACGACGATGGCGTGATCAACAGCCGGATCAGCTGCTGTGAGGGAGTTATCGGGCAGGCGAGGACTTCCGGTTGTCGCCGAGGGGACCGGTGGGAGGGTTTAACGGCCGGCGCTCCGGCCATGCAAGGGCATCAGGCCAGCAGGCTGACCACGTTGTAGCGGTTCAGGTTGGCCTGGCTGACGATGATCTGCGATTGCGCGATATAGCTGTTGGCGCCTGAGCGCAGCACCTTGAGCAGCGAGCCCAGGTAGTTCTGCGCCCACTGCTGCTCGTCACCGTCCAGCTGCTCTCGCAGGAACTGGCGGATGTCCGCTTCACGCTCGCGAATCTGCTCGCGCAGGGCGGCGATGCGGTCCAGGGCGGCGATCACGTTGTCGAGGATGCTGCGCATCTCGCTGGTGGACTCCAGCTGCGAGTCGCTGGGCAGGCCCAGCAAGCCGTCTTCGGCGCTTTCCACACGGGCAAAGCTGTCCTTGGCGAACAGCTTGCCTTCGCCGCGCACGGCCAACTGGTCGCGCAGCGCCGCCCAATCGCTTTCCCGGGCGGAGAACTTCAGCAGACCTTCGTTATCCAGTTCGGCGCGCAGACCGGCCTGGCCCAGGCTGACGTTGAAGCGGCGCAGTACCTGCTCGTCGCTCAGGCCCTCGTCCAGCACCACCGCCAGTGGCTCCGGCAGTTGACGGCCGGCGGTGAACACCAGGGTCTCCTGGCCGGCCTGATGGATCTGGTCGATGGACTCCAGGCCTTGCAGGCTGAAGCGCACACGCACCGGCTCGGTCAACTTGAGCTGGTAACCCGGGTCGATGACGTTGTCATCCAGACGGATGCGCTGCTGCAGGATGGCATTGACTTTCTGCAGCGCCTCGCGGGCGCCATCCATCTCCGCCGCGTTGGCCGAGGGCGCGCTCAGCTGGCGGCCGAGCTTGAGCTTCAGCTGGCTGAGCCGGGCCTGCACCTGGTTCAGGTAGCTGCTGGCCGACTGCATGGCCGACAGCTGCTGATTGAGCTGCAGACCGTAGGTGCTGCTTTGGCGCGGCGCCGACTCGTTGCGCGGCGTTTCCCGCTCGGTGGCCTGGGTGGCGCCGCTGGCGCGTTGCAGGGCGACACCCTTGAGGTCGGACGTCTGCCGATCTAGCGCAAACGGCGTGACGGCCGGCAGTTGCTTGTCAACCTTCATGGTGTCCCCTTCCCTTACATCAGGTCGAACAGATTCAGACTATGCAGCTTCAGGTAGGACTTCTGGGTCGCCTGCAGCGCCACCTGGTAGTTGGCCAGGTCCAGCGAGGCCTTGGCGTAGTCCAAGGAGGACAGCTCACCCTCGATTTTCTGGTTGGCCAGCGACACGTCGGCCTGGCTGTCCTTGAGCAGCGACAGGGTGTTCTGGCGGCCGCCGAGCTCGGTGATCTGGCTGCTCAGGGAGGCGAGGACCTTGTCCAGGCTGCCGATGACGTCGCCGATATCCGGGTTGGGCGCGACGCCGATATTGCCGGGATCATTCAACATCAATTGTGCCAGCTCATGCAGCTGGTTAAGGAAACCCGCTCCTCCGCCCAGTATCTGACGGGCCGTGATGTTGTCCTCGATGAAGACATCATTGGCCACCGCGACCTTGCGCAAACCATCGTTGCCTTGGATGGAGTATGGATTGGCTAACGCCGCGTCGAACGCGATGGCGGCCTGGTTGGTCGTGGTGCCCGAGAAGTAGTAGCGGCCCTCTTCGTCGCGCACGTTCAGGTAGCTGACGAAGGTTTCCTCCAGGGTCAGCAACTCGGCGGCCATGCTGCCCAGGTCTTCGTCCGAGTTGGCGCCGCGGTTGGCCGCCCAGAGCAGCAGGTCGCGGATCTCCAGCAGGGTGTCGGAACCGGCCTGCAGGTTGGTTTCCGCCGCCGACAGGCGCCCGGACAGCGCCTTGATGTTGCTCTGGTACTGGTTGAGATTGGCTTCTTCCCGGGCGATGCGCAGCAGGCGCACGCTGGCGATGGGATCGTCCGACGGCACGATGATGCGATCGCCGGTGGCCATCTGTTGCATCAGCTTGCCGGTGGCGGCCGCGTTGATGCCCAGCGAGCTGTTCATGATGGCGTTGATCTGGGCGTTGGTGATACGCATGGGGCAGTCTCGCTGGCGGATCAGAACATGCCCAGCACGCTGTCGAACAGCGCACCGGCGGTGGTGATGACCTTCAGGTTGGCCTGGTAGGCCTGCTGGTAGTTCATCAGGTTGACGCCTTCCTCATCGAGGTTCACGGCGCTGATGCTGTCGCGCTGCGACTGGGCCTGGGCTTGCACCGACTTCGACGTCTCGGCATCGGCCTGGCTCTGGCGGCTGGCGCTGGCGACACCGCCAAGCAGGGTGGCGTAGGCGTCGTTGAGGGTAACGTTGGCAGTTGCTCCGCCGATGGTGATGCCGGGAACCGTCTGGTTCTTGAGGGTCAGCAGTTCCAGGAGCTTGACGTTGTTGCCGGGTTCCGCGGCGTTGGAAGAAAATGCTAGCTCCTCCGGCGCCAGATCCTTGACCTCAAGGACTTGGGAAATGCTGCCTGCCTTGTAGGTGAACAGGTCCTGCCCGGGATTACCATTCACGTCAAAGGCGCCGGTATTCAGCACGCCATTGAACAGATCGGCGATGCCCTTGGCGATCTGGCCTACCGTCTCTTGCGTCGCGCGCAGCGAGTTGTATTCGGCATCGTGCAGGCCGCCCAACTGGCCGCCCCAAGCAACATCCACGCCCAGCTTAAACTCGGTACCCGCGAAGGTAAGGGTAAATTCCTGATCCTTGGTGGCATTGTTCTCGAGCGCCACCCTGGCCGCCGTGGGCCCTGCCACCAACGGCTCGCCGTTGGCCAGCGACAGGCTGAAGCTGCCATCGGCCGCTTCCTGCACGCGCACGTCCGCCAGCTCGGCCAGGTCCTGCACCAGCGCGTCACGCTGGTCGCGCAGCGCCTTGGCATCGCCGTTACTGGCCTCGACATGGGTGATGCGCTTGTTGAGCAGGGCAATGTTCTCGGTCAAGCCGTTGAGCTCGACAACAATGGCCTCACGTTGGCCGCGCAGACCATTTAGCTGGGCTTCGATGTTGTTGCTCAGGCCGTTGACGCGCTGGGCCAGCGCCTTGGCCTCGTTGAGAATCTGCTGACGCAGTGCAATCGAGTCGGGCGTCGAGGTGGCCTCGCTGAGTGCGGCGTAGAAGTTATCCAGGCCGCCACTGATGTTGGCACCCTCGCTGGCCATCAGCGATTCCAGTGAATCCAGGTACTTGCTGCGCGTCTCGTTCAAGCCCTGGTCTGAGGTCGCGCGCCACAGCTGCCGATTGACGAAGTCGTCGGCGATGCGGCGAATGTTGTTGACCTGCACGCCACGACCGCTGCTCAGGGCGGTATGCCCGCTCAGCGAGCCCATTTCCACGCCCAAACGGCTGTAGCCGGGGGTCTTGACGTTGGCGACGTTCTGGCCGGTGGCGGTCAGCGCCACCTGCATGGCGCGAACGCCGCTATAGCCGATCTGGCTCAAGAGACTCACGAGCGATTCTCCTTGGTGTCAGGGCGAATCGGCAGGGCAAAGGCCGCCGATGCGTGCGTGGACGCACCGCTGGGTGGGTCTATCCCGACCGGGTCCGTCATCTGTTGATCCTGAAAGGCGACCGCATCGTCCGCGGACTTAAATGTCCCCGTTTGCGACCAGCTGCCGCCAATCGGCGCCTGCATGGCCTGGCTGGGTCGTGGCTCGCCTCCCATCTGTTCGACGATCATGCTGGCGATGCCGGTCTGGCGCTGGCCGGCCAGGTGCTCGGCCAGTACTTCGTCATAGAAGTCACGCATGGTGTCCAGCTCGCGACTGCGCATCAGGCTGTCCTCGGACAGCACATCGCCGGCCTTGCGCATCTGCTTGAGGATCTGCTGCAGGAACATCGCCTCGAACTGCTCGGCGGCCGCCTGCAACTGGTCATTGCGCGAGATGCCGGTCACCTCGGGATTGTTGCGCCAGCTCTGCAGGCTGCCCGGAAGGGAAAGAATGCTCATGGTCAGATCACGATCAGTTCGGCGTTGAGCGCCCCGGCGCGTTCCAGCGCCTGGAGGATGCTCATCACATCATCCGGGGTGGCGCCCAGGCTGTTCACGGTGTTGATGATGCTGTCCAGGCTGGCCCCGTCAGGCCACTTGAACATGGCGTTGCGATCCTGGGCGACTTCCACCTGCGAGCGCGGCACCACGGCCGTCTGGCCCTCGCTGAAGGGAGCCGGCTGGCTGACCTGCGGGGTTTCGCTGATGGTGACGGTGAGGTTGCCATGGGCAACGGCGGCAGCCTTGACGCGCACACCCTCGCCCATGACCACCGTGCCGGTGCGGCTGTTGAATACCACCTTGGGACGTTCGCGGCCTTCGTCGACATCGATCATTTCCAGCAGCGCCATGAAGCTCATGCGCTGGGTACTGGTGACCGGGGCACGCACCGAAACCTTGGTGGCGTTCAGGGCGCTGGCCACGTTGCCGCCGATCTGGTCGTTGATCGCCCGCACGATGTTGGTGACCGTCTGGAAACCGGGATTGCGCAGGTTGAGCATGACCTCCGGGCGGTCGGCGAAGTCGCTGTCGATGCTCCGCTCGATGGTGGCGCCGTTGGGCACCCGGCCGGTGGTGGCGCTGTTGATCGCCACGCTGGAGCCGCTGTTGCCTTCGGCCTTCAGGCCGCCGACCACCAGGTTGCCCTGGGCCAGCGCGTAGACCTCGCCATCAACGCCGCGCAGCGGAGTGAGCAGCAACTGGCCGCCACGCAGGCTCTTCGCATCGCCCAGCGAAGAAACCGTCACATCAATGGTCTGCCCCGGGCCGTAGGACGGCGGCACGCTGGCGGTGACCGTGACCGCGGCGACGTTCTTCAGCTTGGGGTCGACGTTGGGCGGCAGGTTGACGCCGAACTGCTGGATCAGGTTGGTCACCGACTGGCTGGTGAACTTCACCTGGTTCTTGTCACCGGTGCCGTCCAGACCGACCACCAGGCCGTAACCGATGAGCTGGTTCTCGCGAATGCCTTCGACATCCACCAGATCCATCAGCGGCACCGCCCGCACGGCGGCGGGCAGCATCAGCAGGAACAGGAGGGGAAACAGCTTGCGCATGGCATACACCGTCAGAAGGGGAACCAGGGGCTGGTGAAGAAGCGCGTCAGCCAGCCGGCAGAGTTGCTGTCGTTGAGCACGCCCTTGCCGGCGTAGGAAATGCGCGCATCGGCGATGCTCTGGGAGGACACCTGGTTGTAGCGGTTGATGTCCTCGGGTCGCACCAGGCCGCTGAGGCGGATGAACTCGTCACCCTGGTTCAGGCGCAGGCTCTTCTCGCCACGCACCAGCAGCACACCGTTGGGCAGCACTTGATGCACGGTCACCGCAATGGCGCCAGCCAGGCTGTTCTGTTGCGAACTGCGCGCCGAGCCGGTGAAGTCACGCTCGCCGCTGGCCGAACTTTCCAGACGCTCGTAGGTGTTTCCGAACAAGGTGGGGATACCAATGCCGACCGAGGCCTCCTTGCCGAAGCTGGTGCCGGCGCTCTTGCTCGACTGGGTCTGCTCGTTGAGCACCACGGTCAGGATGTCGCCCACCTGGAAGGCGCGCTTGTCGTACATCAGCGCGCTGCCGTTGCCGCGATAGAGGCCGCCGGCAACCGGCTTGGGCTGCTGGTAGTCCAGGGCCGGCGGCTGGTAGAGGCTGGCATCCTCGGTCTCTTCGCGCAGCTCGTGAAAGCTGGCGCAACCGCCGAGCAGCAGCGCAAGGGTGAGCGTCAGGGTGCGTTTCATGGCCATCACACGGACTGGTTGAGGTACTGCATCATGCCCGAGCTGGCATCCAGCACCTTGGCGTTGGCCTCGTAGGCACGCTGGATGGCGATCATCTGCACCATGGCTTCCACCACCTGGACGTTGGAGCCTTCCAGGGCGTACTGCTTGAGCTGGCCGAGGCCGTCGGTGCCGGCCACGCCTTCCACCGCCTCGCCGCTGGCGGCGGTTTCGCGGTAGAGGTTGCCGCCCAGGGCTTCCAGGCCGGCCGGATTGACGAAATTGACCAGCAGGATCTGGCCCAGCTCTTCCTGCTGTCCCTGGGCATTGGTGATGGTCACGGTGCCGTCACTGCCCACGTTGAAATTGGTGCTGCCTTCGGGCACCACGATCTGATCGACCAGCGGCAGGCCCTGGGAATTGACCAGCAGACCCTCGGCATTCAGATGCAGTTGACCATTTTCGGTGTAGTAGGTCTCGCCATCAGCGCCTTCGACGCGGAAGAAGCCTCGACCGATGATGGCCAGGTCCATCGGCTGGCCAGTGGTCTGGATGTTGCCTTCGGTGAAGATCTTCTGGGTACCGACCACGCGTACGCCGTTGCCCAGCTGCAGGCCGGACGGCACGGTGTTGATCTGGTCCGCCTGGGCACCCGGCTGGACCTCGATGGAATAGAACAGGTCCTCGAAGACCGCGCGGTCGCTCTTGAAGCCCGTGGTGTTCACGTTGGCCAGGTTGTTGGCCACGGTGGTCATCGCCGTGTCCTGGGCGATCAGGCCGGTCTTGCTGACCCAGAGTGCTGAACTCATCTGTCGATCCTCTCTTCAAAGCCGCCCCGGCGTTACCGAAGCGGGGAAATCCGCTGCTCGTCCCCCTCTCCCATCAAGGGGAGAGAGGGGTTGCCGCTTAGCCGCGTAGCAACCGGTTGCCGGCCTCGGCCAGCGTGGTGGCGGCCTTCATCATCTTCACCTGGGTCTCGAACAGGCGGCTCAGGCTCATGGTGGAGACCAGTTCGTTGATCGCCGAGACGTTGCTGGACTCCAGGTAGCCGCTGGCCAGGGCCACGGTTTCACTGGCTTCCAGAGGCTCGTTGTCACGCGCCATCAGCAGGCCCTCGGGGGTCTTCACCAGGTCGACGCCCTGGCTGTCGACGCGCTTGAGGCGTCCGACCTCGACCATCAGGAAGTCGCCGCGCGGCAGCACGGAAACGGTGCCATCGCTGCCGATGTGCAGCTGGTCGTACTCGGGCAGCACCAACGGGCCACCCTCACCGAGCAGCACGCGGCCGCCAACGGTGAGCTGCATGTCGGCATCCACCTGCAGACTGCCCTGACGGGTGTAGGCCTCGCCGGCACCGTGCTGCACCGCCAGCAGGCCCTGGCCCTGGATGGCCACGTCCAGTGCCCGGCCGGTGAAGTTCAGCGGGCCGGGGCTCAGGTCGACGCCGTTGTTCTCGACCCGTGCCATATGCCGGCTGTCGTAACCCTGGCCTGCCACCTGCACGGCGGCGGCGCGTTCCATGTCGGCGCGAAAGCCGGCGGTGTTGACGTTGGCCAGGTTGTTGGCGTGAATCTGCAGCGCCTGCATGCTGCGGTTGGCCGCAGTCATCGCCGTGTATCCGAGACGATCCATGGGTCAGCCGCCTTACATCGCGCTGAACAGGATCTGGTCGAGATCCTTCTGGGTGGAAATGACCTTGGTGTTGGCCTGGTAGTTGCGCTGGCCCTGCATCAGGCTCACCAGCTCCTCGGTCAGGTCGACGTTGGAGTTCTCCAGGGTGCCGGCATTCACCGTACCGAACTGGGCCACGCCAGGCGCGCCGGTCAGCGCGTCACCCGAATCGGTGGTGGCGGTCCAGGCGGTCCCGCTGACGTTCTTCAGCCCTTCCGGGTTGATGAAGCTGGCCAGCACCACCTGGCCCTGCAGCTGGCTCTGGCCGTTGCTGTAGTTGACGAACACATTGCCCTTGCTATCGATGCCGATGCCGGTCTGCTCGCCAGAGGTGTAGCCGGACGCCAGGTTGGTGGAGACGCCGAAGTTGGTGCCGTACTGGGTGGTACCGGTGTAGTCGATGGCAACACTTAATGCATCCGCCCCGGCTGGAGCAGCTGTAACCGTCACAGCTCCCGCCGGGCCAGTGAGAGTGCCGTCAGAGTCGAAGTTCAGGGTCTGGGGGTTAGCACCGCCCATCAATGCACCACCCAGGTAATAGTGGGCTTCCCACTCGTTGGCGGTGCCGGTTGCAACGAAGTACTGGGTCAAGGTGTGCTCCTTGCCCAGCGAGTCGTAGACCTTGGTGGTGTAGGTGGAGTTGTACGACTTGGGGTCGGCCGGACTGAAAGTAATGGGCGCACCCAGGCCGTCCACCGGTTGTTTCATATTCGCGTCCAGGTTGGCCACGAACTCAACGCTGTCGGTGGCCCGCGCCGGCAGGGTCGCCGCCTTGATGCGCAGGTCGCCCAGGCTGCCAGTCAGCAGGTTGCCGTTGGCATCGGTGGGATAGCCCTGCAGCTTCTGGCCGGCCTTGTTGACGATGAAGTTGGCCGAGTCGGTGCCGAACACGCCGGCGCGGCTGTACTGGGTCTCGCCATTGGTGCCCTTCACCACGAAGAAGCCACCGCCGGAAATGGCCAGGTCCAGGGTGCGGCCGGTGTTGATCAGCGCGCCGCCCAGGCTGATGCTCTGGGTATTGCCCAGCACTTCCACACCCATGGCCTGGGTGTCGGCGTACACGCTGCCGAACTCGGTGCGCGAGGACTTGAAGCCGGTGGTGCTGGAGTTGGCGATGTTGTTGCTGACGGTGTTCAGCTGTTCGGAGACGGCGTTCAGGCCGGTCAGGGCGATGTTGAAGCTCATGGTCTTCCCTCGATGATCAACAGGCTCAGCCGCGCTGGCCGAACTGGACGATTTGGTAGAACGGCACGCTGCCTATGCCGGCAATGTTCAGCACCGGGCCGCTGTCGCTGACGCGCACGTCGCTGACCTTGCCGGCCACCTGCAGGCGGGGCTCCTCACCGGTGGCGGTCTCGATGCGCACCTTGTAGGTGCCGGGCTTGAGGCCCAGGGCGGCGGGATCCAGCGCCACGTCGACGCGACCGGCATCCTGGCGACCCAGAGCCACCGAGGTCTCCACGCCGTTGGCGTCGGTCAGCCAGAGCACGGTATTGGTGGACGTGTGCTGCAGGTCGAACTGGGCGTCGACCTTACCTTCCAGCTCCAGGCTGTCGGTGTGCACGGTAACGTTCTGGCCGACCAGGCTGGCGGCAGTAAGCATCTGCAAGTTGTCGGCCAGCACCAGGCTGCTCTGCTGCAGCTTGGTCATGTTCTCCAGGCTCTGCACCTGGGAGATGGTCGCGTACTGCTCGACGAACTGGGTGCTGTCCATCGGGTTGGTGGGATCCTGGTTCTGGATCTGCGCCACCATCAGCGTGATGAACTGATTGCTCAGTTGGCCGGCCTCGCTGACGCTGATGGTGTCATCCGGCAGCGCATACGGGTTCGAGTTATTGGTTACGCCACTGACACTCATCAGATTTCTCCCAGGCGCAGCAGGCTCTGCTGCATGCTTTTCAGGCGATTCAACACTTCGACGTTGGTTTCGAAGCTGCGGGTGGCCGACATCATGTCGGTCATTTCCTCGATCTGGTTGAGCGCCGGATAGAACACGTAACCATCGGCACCCGCCAGCGGATTGCCCGGTTCGTAGCGCTTGATGGGCTCGCGGCCGGTGGTCACCACGTCCAGCACCTGCACATGGGCGCCGCCCATGCCGACGCCGCGGGTCAGCTGATCGTTGTTGTAGATCGCGGCGAATACCGGACGCCGGGCGGCATAGACATCCTCGGGCGAGGCTGCAGCGGAGTCGATGTTGGCCAGGTTGCTGGCCACGGTATTCAGGCGCACGGTCTGTGCGTTCATGGCCGAACCGGCGATGCGGTAGATGGATTCAAATGCCATGATCAACGTCCCTCGATGGCTTGCTTGAGGCCGCTGAACTTCTGCGTCAGGAAGGTCAGGCTGGTCTGGAAGTCCATGGAGTTGCGCGAGAATTCGGCCTGCTCGACGCTCAGCTCCACCGTGTTGCCGTCCAGGGAGGCCTGGTAGGGCACGCGATACTTGAGGGGCGAATCGATTGTCAGGGCGCTGAATTCTTCACCGGCGTCCAGGCGGCGCATGGCACTGGCGAAATCGATATCGCGAGCCTGGAAACCAGGCGTATCCACGTTGGCCAGGTTGGCGGCGAGAATCTCGCTGCGCTGCATGCGCACCTGCAGGGCATGGGCATGCACACCGACCACGTCATCAATCCGTATACTCATGGGCAACCCCAAAAAACTGTCACTCCGCACGGAGTAGCAGCTTTTATGCCACTTAGCCATTACTGCATAGGTCTTTGATTTTGAAGGGTTTTTACGAAGTCAACGGAACAGCGAGAGGCGAATCGGCAGATGCCGCGACAGTAAAACGCCAGAGGGGAGGAAAGGCTTTTTCCGCCTGTGCCGGACTGCTGATGGCGCTCCAGGCGGGTACCGCGCAGGCCGCCACGGCCAGTTCACAAATCGATCAGGCCCTGCGTCAGCACCTGCAACCCCTGATGGAGCGCGAGGCCCGGCAGCTTGGCTGGCAGCAACCTCGCCTGAGCCTGGACATGAGCCTGCCGGCCCCGGTCGAGCGACTGCCGGCCTGCTCGCGGGAGCTGCAGGTGCAGAACCTATCCGGGCGCCAGGAGCTGCTCGCCCGGCAGCGCTTCCGCCTGAGCTGCCCACAGCCGCAATGGAGCCAGGATGTCACCGCCCAGGCCAACGTCAGCGTGCTGCTGCTGGTGGCAAGGCACATCCTGGACCGCGACCAGGCATTGTCCGCCGAGGATGTGAAGATCGAGCGCCAGCAGGTGGCCCGCCATGACCGCGGCTTCTTCAGCAAGGTCGAGCAGGTGACGGGAAAGACCGCCAAGCGCCGCATTCGCGCCGGCCAGATGCTCACCGCCGACCTGCTGGACGCGCCCCTGTGGGTGCGCCGCGGCCAGTCGGTGACCATCGTCGCTCGCCACGACGGCATCGAGGCCAGCACCCTGGGCGAAGCGCTGGCTAACGGCCGCGAAGGCGAGATCGTCCGGGTACGCAACCGCAGCAGCGAGAAGATCATCGACACCCAGGTGATCGGTGATGGCGTGGTGACCAGCACCTGGCGGTGAGGGCGCAACCCCGTGTCCGCCACCCACCAAGCGGCTAGCCTTTGCGCACCTGCTCCAGCAGCGCCTCACGCCAGCTCGCCTCGGCCGGCAGCGCCAGGAAATGCGGATTGAGGAACGCTTCGCGTGCCGGATAACGCAGCGGCTCGCCGCGCACATCCAGCACCGCGCCGCCGGCGCCTTCCAGCACGCCCTGGGCAGCGGCGGTGTCCCACTGCGAGGTGGGCGCCAAGCGCGGGTAGCAGTCGGCAGCACCCTCGGCGAGCAGGCAGAACTTCAGCGAACTGCCGACATTGGCCAATTCCAGCGTGCCGAAGTGCTGGCCGAGGGTGCCAAGCAAACGCTCCTGCTCCGGACTGGAATGCCGCCGGCTGGCCACCACGGTGAACCTCTCGACCGGCGCATGTCGCACCCGAATCGCCTCGACCTGGCCGTTGCGCTGACGCCAGGCACCCAGGGCGGCGCCGCCGTAATAGCAGCGACCGTCCGCCGGCACGCCGACCACGCCGAACAGCACCTGCCCCCGCTCCACCAGCGCCACGTTGACGGTGAACTCGGTGCTGCCGGCAATGAATTCCTTGGTGCCATCCAGCGGGTCCACCAGCCACCAGCGATCCCAGCCGGCGCGCTCGGCCAGCGGAATCGCGCAGCTCTCTTCAGACAGGACCGGGATCTCGGCAGACAGCGCGGACAGCCCCTCGATCAGCACCCGGTTGGCAGCCAGGTCAGCGGCGGTCACCGGCGAATCGTCGGCCTTCTGCTCCACGGCCAGCTCCTGGCGCCAGAACGGCAGGATGGCCGCGCCGGCGCGCTCGACCAGCGCGATAACCGCTGGCAACAGGGCATGAATATTCAATTCGCTCACAGCACCAGCTCTCCGCGCTGGACCAGCAGATCGCGGGTCAGGTAGAGCGCCGCCAGGGCACGACCCTCGCTGAACTGCGGGTGCGCCACCAGGCTCGACAATTCACGCAGATTGACCCGGCTCACCGCCATCGGCTCGGGCTCGTCGCCGGGCAGGCGTTCCTCGTAAAGGTCGCGGGCCAACACCACGCGAATGCGCTGGTTCATGTAACCGGGTGACAGCGACAGGTCGGTGAGGTACTCCAGGCGCTCGGCACCGAAGCCAGCTTCTTCCTTGAGCTCGCGATTGGCGGCGTCGAGCACTTCCTCGCCGGGTTCGATCAGCCCCTTGGGCAGCGACAGCTGGTAGTCGTCGGTGCCGGCGCAGTATTCCTCCACCAGCAGCGCATGCTCGGCGTCGGCCATCGCTACCACCATGACTGCGCCATAGCCGGCCTTGCCCACCAGACGCTCGTACGTACGCTCCACCCCGTTGCTGAAGCGCAGCTGCAATTCCTCGACGGCAAACAACCGGCTGCGAGCGACAATCTCGCGGGCCAGCACGGCGGGTTTCTCTCGCATGGCATTCTCCGGAACGGGCATGCAGGTATCATAACCGCCTTTTTCCGCCGTACCGCGCCACAGATCGTGGCTGCCCGGAGTCCGCAATGCCCCTCCTGCCCTGGAACACCATCGATACCGTGCTGCTGGACATGGACGGCACCCTGCTGGACCTGCATTTCGACAATCATTTCTGGCTGGAACACCTGCCGCAGCGCTATGCCGAACGCCACGGCATCAGCCGCGCCATGGCGGACATGGAGCTGCAGCCGCTGTTCGCCCGCCACGCGGGCCAGTTGACGTGGTACTGCCTGGATTTCTGGAGTCGCGAGCTGAACCTGCCGATCGTCGAACTCAAGCGCGAGGTGGCGCACCTGATCAGCCTGCGCACCGACGCCGATACCTTCCTCGCCGCCCTGCGCCGTGCCGGCAAACGCGTGGCACTGATCACCAATGCGCACCGCGATTCGCTGTCGCTGAAACTGGAGCGCGTGGCGCTGGCACCCTACTTCGACCGGCTGATCAGCTCCCATGACTACGGCTTCCCCAAGGAAGACGCGCAGTTCTGGTACGCCCTGCAGGCGGATTTCGGCTTCGACCCGGCGCGCAGCCTGTTCATCGACGACAGCCTGGCGATCCTGCGCAGTGCCCGCGCCTACGGCATCGCCCACCTGCTGGCGGTGCGCCAGCCGGACAGCCGTCAGGGGGAACGGGACACCGCGGAGTTCGCCGCGCAGGAGGATTACCGGGCGCTGCTGGAAGGATTGACCATGTAGGGTGGTCAACGCTGCACGTTGGCCACCACGGCGGCCGGAAAGAACGCCGACCGCCCTCCGGCTCTGAACAGTGGAGCGAATTCATTCGCGGGCTATTGGGGCGCCCGGCTAGGGGCGCCCGGCGAGGGGCGCCCAATATGCCACCTGAAAAACAAAGCCCCTGCGAGGCAGGGGCTTTTGTTCGAACTCAGCGGTTGCGGGTCAGCAACGCCGGCTTTTCACCGCGCGGCCGGCTGTCGGGCAACTCGTCCAGCTGTTCCAGGCTCGGCAGGCGCTCGCGGTGTTTGTGGATGATCACCGGCTGGCGCTCGGAACGGCGCGGCGTGGCCGACAACGGCGAGTCGCTGTTGCCGCTGCTGCCATTGGGCGTCAGCACGCGGCCGCTGCCCTGGGGCTTGCCGCGTCCGCCGGCGCCGCCTTTCTTGCGATTCTGGCCGCCGGCCGGCTTGCCGCCTGCGTTCGCACCCGCACCGCCGCGCGCCGGACGGGGGTTCCCCCCCGCATTGGCCTGACCGCCACGCCGGCCACGGCCGTTCTGCGCCTGGTTGGCCGGGGGCACGTAGTCAACGCGGTTGCCGAAGTTGTCGATCTCGTCGTCGAGGAACTCCTCCGGATCACGTTCCGGCGGCAATGCCGGGCGAATGGCCGCGCCGGCCGCCTGCTGGGGCTTGCCGCGGCCCTGACCGCCACGGGTACGACGGCCCTTGCCTGCGCCTTCGGTGGACGACCGCTGTTCGCCGCCGCGCCCTTCCGCAGGCTTCTTGTCGCCAGCCGCGCGGGCCGGTTTCTTCTCGCCACGACCGCCGGATTTCTGCTCGTCGTTGCGGCGGCCACGGCCCTGTGGCTGGCGGGGTTCGCGCACTTCCGGCGCTTCCGCTTCCAGGCTGGCCAGGTCGAAGCCCATCAGGTCGCCGTCTGGGATGCGCTGCTTGGTCATGCGCTCGATGCTCTTGAGCAGCTTTTCCTCGTCCGGCGCCACCAGCGAAATGGCTTCACCGCTGCGCCCGGCCCGGCCGGTGCGGCCGATGCGGTGCACATAGTCTTCCTCGACGTTGGGCAGCTCGTAGTTGACCACGTGGGGCAACTGGTCGATGTCCAGGCCGCGGGCGGCGATGTCGGTGGCCACCATCACGCGAATGGTGTTGGCCTTGAAGTCGGCCAGCGCCTTGGTGCGCGCGTTCTGGCTCTTGTTGCCGTGGATCGCGGCGGCGGAAAGGCCGTGCTTTTCCAGGTACTCGGCCAGGCGGTTGGCGCCGTGCTTGGTGCGGGTGAACACCAGCACCTGCTCCCAGGCGCCCAGGGTGATCAGGTGCGCCAGCAGTGCGCGCTTGTGGGTCGCTGGCACGCGGTAGACACGCTGCTCGATGCGCTCCACGGTGGTGTTCGGCGGGGTGACCTCGATGCGCTCGGGATCGTGCAGCAGCTTGCCGGCCAGGTTGATGATGTCCTGGGAGAAGGTCGCCGAGAACAGCAGGTTCTGGCGCTTGGCCGGCAGGCGGGCGAGGACCTTCTTCACGTCATGGATGAAGCCCATGTCGAGCATGCGGTCGGCCTCGTCGAGGACGAGGATTTCCACATGGGAGAGGTCGACGGCGCCCTGGCCGACCAGGTCGAGCAGGCGACCGGGGCAGGCCACCAGGACGTCCAGCCCCTTGGCCAGTGCCTGGACCTGGGGATTCATGCCCACCCCGCCGAACACGCAGGCGCTCTTGAGGGGCAGGTCACGGGCATACAGCTTGAAGCTGTCATGCACCTGGGCGGCCAGCTCGCGGGTCGGCGCCAGCACCAGCACGCGCGGCTGCTTGGCGGCGTGGCGGTGGGCCTTGTCCGGGTGGCCACCCGGGAACAGCAATTCGAGTACGGGCAGCGCGAAACCGCCGGTTTTGCCGGTGCCCGTCTGGGCGGCAACCATCAGGTCGCGGCCTTGCAACACGGCGGGAATGGCCCGCTGTTGCACCGGAGTGGGCTGGGCGTAGCCAGCGGCCTCGACGGCGCCGGCCAGTGCCTCGGAGAGACCGAGGGAAGCAAAGGACATGGGTGATCCTGTCTGTATGTGGGGCTAAGCCCGATGAAAAGGACGCCTGGCATGAATCGTCATGGGAGGGAGACGATCCCGACCGGTACTGCCGACGTGAAGAGAGTCGGGGTCCGGGCGCGAGCCGGGGCGGACCGGGGGAGTGTATACCAGCGCGGAAGGTTGTGGTGCCGTTTTTTCTGACCGGGTCCACAGGGTGGGGGTTCCGTGGGCGGTCGCGCGGTATTCAGCCGAAGGGCTGGATTGAGGGCCGCTATCGCGGCCGAAGCCTCTCCTACAGGTCCACGGGCCGGTGCAGGAGCGGCTTCAGCCGCGAAAACCACGCAGGGGTCAGGGTCAGCGCGGCAGCTTGAGGTTGTTCCAGATCGCCAGGCTCGGCTCGGCCTGGTTCAGGGCATAGAAGTGCAGGCCCGGCGCGCCGCCGGCCAGCAGTTTCTCGCACATTTCGGTCACCACCTGCTCGCCGAACGCCTGGATGCTGGCCACGTCATCGCCGTAGGCTTCCAGCTGCTTGCGCACCCAGCGCGGGATTTCCGCACCGCAGGCATCCGAGAAGCGCGCCAGGCTGGTGTAGTTGGTGATCGGCATGATGCCCGGCACGATCGGCAGATCAACACCCTGCTTCTGCGCGCGCTCGACGAAATGGAAGTAGCTGTCGGCGTTGAAGAAGTACTGGGTGATGGCACTGTCGGCACCGGCCTGGGCCTTGCGCACGAAGTTCTTCAGGTCATCCTCGAAATTGCGCGCCTGCGGATGCATTTCCGGATAGGCGGCGATTTCGATATGGAAGTGGTCACCGGTCTCGGCGCGGATGAACTCCACCAGCTCGTTGGCGTAGCGCAGCTCGCCGCTGGCCAGGCCCATGCCGGACGGCAGGTCGCCGCGCAGGGCGACGATGCGGCGGATGCCGGCGTCCTTGTAGGTGTTGAGCAACGCACGCAGCTCGGCCTTGCTGTCGCCGACGCAGGACAGGTGGGGCGCGGTCGGCACGCCCACCTGGCGATCGAGGGTCAGCACGGTGTTCAGCGTGCCTTCGCGGGTCGAACCACCAGCGCCGTAGGTGCAGGAGAAGAAGTCCGGTCGGCACTCGGCCAGACGGCGGGCAGTTACCAGCAGTTTTTCATGCCCGACTTCGGTCTTCGGCGGGAAGAACTCGAAGCTGTAGCGGCGTTCCTGGGACATGGAAAGAATCCTTGAATGCGCAGGGTGGAAAACGCGCGCAGCGCTTTCCACCGCCTGGGAACGGCAGGTGGAAAAGGCCGTTGGCCGTTTTCCACCCTACGGGATCAGTAGCGGTAGGTATCCGGCTTGAACGGACCTTCCACGGTTACGCCGATGTACTCGGCCTGCTTCGGGGTCAGACGGGTGATGACGCCGCCGAAACCCTTCACCATCTCCAGCGCCACTTCCTCATCCAGCTTCTTGGGCAGCACTTCGACGGTCAGGCGCTGGGCCTTCTGGTCGGCCGGCAGGTTGGCGAACTTCTGCTCGTACAGGTGGATCTGGGCCAGCACCTGGTTGGCGAACGAACCGTCCATGATGCGGCTCGGGTGGCCGGTGGCGTTGCCCAGGTTCACCAGACGACCTTCGGCCAGCAGGATCAGGTAGTCGTCGTTGGTCGGGTCGATGGCCTTGCCGGTGCGGTGGATCTTGTGCACCTGCGGCTTGACCTCTTCCCAGCCCCAGTTGGCGCGCATGAAGGCGGTGTCGATCTCGTTGTCGAAGTGACCGATGTTGCACACAACGGCGCGCTTCTTCAGGGCCTTGAGCATGCCGGCGTCGCAGACGTTGGTGTTGCCGGTGGTGGTGACGATCAGGTCGATCTTGCCCAGCAGCGCGGTGTCGATGCAGGCGTCGGTGCCGTCATTGATGCCGTTCTTGTAGGGGGAAACGAGCTCGAAGCCGTCCATGCAGGCCTGCATCGCGCAGATCGGGTCGACTTCCGAGACCTTGACAATCATGCCTTCCTGGCGCAGCGACTGGGCCGAGCCCTTGCCCACGTCGCCGTAGCCGATCACCAGCGCCTGCTTGCCCGACAGCAGGTGGTCGGTGCCGCGCTTGATGGCGTCGTTCAGGCTGTGGCGGCAACCGTACTTGTTGTCGTTCTTGCTCTTGGTCACCGAGTCGTTGACGTTGATCGCCGGGACTTTCAGGGTGCCGTTCTTGAGCATGTCCAGCAGACGGTGCACGCCGGTGGTGGTTTCCTCGGTGATGCCGTGGATCTTCTCCAGCATCTGCGGGTATTTCTTGTGCAGGATCTCGGTCAGGTCACCGCCGTCGTCCAGCACCATGTTGGCGTCCCACGGCTTGCCGTCCTTGAGGATGGTCTGCTCGATGCACCACTCGTACTCCTCCTCGGTCTCGCCCTTCCAGGCGAACACCGGGATGCCGGCGGCGGCGATGGCGGCGGCGGCCTGGTCCTGGGTGGAGAAGATGTTGCAGGACGACCAGCGCACTTCGGCGCCCAGGGCGATCAGCGTCTCGATCAGCACGCCGGTCTGGATGGTCATGTGGATGCAGCCGAGAATCTTGGCGCCCTTCAGAGGCTGGGAGGCGGCGTACTTGCGACGCAGGCCCATCAGGGCCGGCATCTCGGACTCGGCGATGATCAGTTCCTTGCGTCCCCAGTCGGCCAGGGAGATGTCGGCAACCTTGTAGTCGGTAAAGGTGGCAGGCGTCATGACAGCGCTCATTGAAGAGTTCTCCATTCGTAGTGTGCGAATGGGCGCCGTTGATGCGTTCGGATAAACGCCCCGGTCGAGCCTGACGGGCTGCTCCATGCAAGAGCAGCCCGCTGCAGCGCCCCTCGACCGGGTGGCGGGCACGACCGGAGCGGAGCCGGCCGTGAAAAAGTTGCCGGCGATTATAGCGGCAGCACGGCCTCGACCCAACCCCGGCTGGCCGCGCCGGCGAACTCACCCCCGCGCGAAGGCTCGAAACAACGACCCCACCCTTCTGGAGGACGCCGCCATGCCCCGTCTGGCCCGGCTCGGCCTGTTGCTCGCCCCGCTCTATTGCGCGCCTGCCCTGGGCGCCGCCTGCTATGTAACGGAGGAAACCTCGGGGACCCTGCCGGATCCGGTGGTGCCTGCCAAGTGCTTCTATTTCGAAGGCATGGATGAAACCGATGCCATGCAGTGGGCTTGCCGCGACAAGGACGACGTCAGCCAGACCCACCGCGAACTGCGCCAGCAGTGCCCGCCGCAACCCCAGGCGCGCTGCACGGCCCGCATGACGCCGGAAACCCTGGCCAACGAACAATCGTTCGGCCAGCGCGCCCCGGGAGAGGCCCTGCCCAGCACCCTGCCGGACGGCGCGCGGATCGTCACGCTCTACTACGAGGTCACCGACCAGGAGCAGGCGCGCATCGACTGCCAAACCCTCGGTGGCGACTGGGAACCGGCCCGGTAAAAGCCTGACATCATCCAGGGCTTTTCTTGCCCGGTGGGAGGGGGATAATCGCGGGCTGATTTTCCCAACCCCAAGGTTTCCCGATCATGACGTTGAAAGTTGTAGGCGTGGCGCTGCTCGCCGCCCTGGTGCTGTCCGGTTGCGAACGCATCGATCCGAATTCCCCGCTCGGCCAGCGCAAGGCCATCTTCAAGGACATGATGAAGACCAGCGAGGACCTCGGCGGCATGCTGCGCGGCCGGCTGGTATTCAACGAGGAAAAATTCGTCGCCGGCGCCGCCCACCTGGACACCATCAGCCGCCAGCCCTGGCAGCACTTCCCGCAGATCAAGGACAGCGACAAGACCTCGGCCCGCGACGATGTCTGGCAGCGCCAGGAACGCTTCGACGAACTGGCCCGCGCCCAGGAGGCCGCCACCGCCGCGCTGGTGGCCGCCACCGTAGCACGCCCGCTGGAGCCCAAGGCGCTGGCCGCGCCGATGCAGCGCGTGGAGGATGCCTGCGAGAGCTGCCATCAGGAATTCCGGGCGTACTGATCCGGTATCTTCGATGGCCCGGGCCGGCTGCGGCCGGCCAGGTGCACGCCGAACCTAGAAGCTCGCGAATGAATTCCGCTCCCACAAGCGGTGCGGACCCGCGCGCTTTCGTGGGAGCGGACTGGTCCGCTAGCTTTGGGCGGTCGAATTCACTCCCACCGGGCGATGCGGGACAGCCTTTAGTCCGGCGCCTGTACCCTCGGCGGTAGGTGGCCGCTGCTGCCGTCGCGCTTGCCCAGCTGCAGGAAGATCGCCGCGGCAAGCATCGACAGTCCGCCCAGGCACAGGAAGGTCAGCTGGAAGGCGCCGAGCACATCGCGCTGCGGCGTGCTGAAACCGCCCAGCAATGCCGCCGCCGAGGCCACGCCCAGCCCCATCGCCAGTTGCACCACCACCGCCAACAGGCTGTTGCCGCTGCTGGTCTGCTGGTCCTGCAGGTCGATCAGCGCGATGGTGTTCATGGCGCTGAACTGCAGCGAGTTGCAGGCGCCGATCAGCGCCAGTTGTGCCAGCAGCAACGCCAGCGGCGTGTCCTCGCCAGTGACGCCCAGGCTGGCGATCAGTGCACCGAGCAGCAGGGTGTTACCCACCAGCAGGCAACGGTAGCCGAAACGATCTATAAGCCCCTTGGCCAACGGCTTGATGGCCATGGCGGCCAGCGCCAGCGGAATCATGCTCATGCCCGCTTCGGCCGGCGAGTACCCGAGCGCCACCTGCAGCAGCAGCGGCACCAGAAACGGCAGCGCGCCACTGCCCAGCCGGCCGAACAGATTGCCGAGAATGCCCACAGCGAAGCTGCGCGTGTTAAACAACGTCGGCGAGAACAGCGGTCGCTCGATGCGCCCGGCGCGCAGCCAGTAGGCGGACAGGCAGGCCGCGCCACCGAACAGCAACAGCAGCACCCGCGCGGTGGGCATGCCCAGGTCGCCCAGGCCTTCCAGAGCGATGGTGATCTGCAGCATCGCCGCGCCGAACAGCAGGAAACCCAGGGTATCGAACTGGCTGCGCTGGGCGCCGCGCAGGTCGGGCATGAAACGCAGCGCAAACCAGGCGCCCAGCGCGCCCACCGGCAGGTTGATCAGGAAGATCCAGTGCCAGCTGGCGTACTCCACCAGCCAGCCGCCGAGGGTCGGCCCCAGCAACGGGCCGATCAGGCCGGGAATGGTCACCAGGCTCATCACCCGCACCAGCTCGCTGCGCGGGTAGGCGCGCAGCACTACCAGCCGCCCCACCGGCATCATCAAGGCGCCGCCCAGGGCCTGCACGATACGCGCACCGATCAACTGCGGCAGGCTCAACGACAGGGCGCACAGCAACGACCCGACGGAAAACAGCAGGATCGCGCTGAAGAAAATCCGCCGCGTGCCGAAACGATCGGCGATCCAGCCGGACGCCGGAATCAGCAGCGCCACGGTGAGCATGTAGGCGATCACCACGCCCTGCATGCGCAGCGGGTCCTCCGCCAGATCGGCGGCCATGGCCGGCAGCGCGGTGTTGAGGATGGTGCCGTCCAGGGTCTGCATGAAGAACGCCACCGCGACCAGCCAGGGCAGGATCCGGGCGGTGCGTTCGTCCAGCGGATGCGAAGTCATGGCGAGTTCCGGAAACGGGGGCGCCAGTTTAACGGATGCGCCCTGGCGATTGGCCGCCACTATTGACCGTCTAGTCACTCTCTACTGGCAATCAGCCAACAGTGCTGGCAGATTGCCGCGCACCGGCGCCCTGTGCGCCTCGAACACCCGCGTGAGGCCTCCAATGTTGTCCCGTCTCTCCATCCAGCGCACCCTCGCCCTCTCCTTCGGCGCCATTCTCGCCGCGCTGTTCGCCTTCAGCCTCTACCTGCAGGTCGGCATCAGCCGGGTAGGTGACCGGCTGGAAAGCCTGGTCGATCGCAACATCAGCCTGCTCGCCACCATTTCCCACCTGCGCTACAGCACCGTCACCTACCGGCGCTTCGCTCTGGACTACGGGCTGACCGTCAATCCTGCCGAGCACCGGGTCATCCTCGAGAAGGTCGAGGCCAACAACCGCGCCGTGGATCGCTACCTGCGCCAGATGGAAGCCCTGGCCAGCACCCCCGCCCTGAATCGCTTCATCCGTGACTTCAGCGCCGGCATGCAGGACTACCATCGCATGCAGGACAACTACATCGGCCTGATCGGCCAGGGGCGCATCGACGAGGCCCGCCGCACCATCCTCGGTCCGATGCTGGCGCCGTTCGACCGCCTGGTCGGCCTGCTGGCCGACCTGCAGACCGAGATCGTCAGCGAAGCCGAGCAGTTGAAGACCGAACAGCTGGCCGCGCTCCAGCGCCAGCAGCTGCTGCAGGCGGTGTTCGGTGTGCTGCTGCTGTTGTTCACCCTGACCATGGGCTGGCTGATCACCGGCAAGATCAAGCGTCCGCTGCAACTGCTCAGCGGCCAGATGCACCGCGTCGGCCAGGGCGATCTGAGCGAAGCGCTGCGCCTGCGCGAGTTCGACGAGGACGAGCTGGGTGCGCTGGCCAGGGACTTTCACGCCATGCAGCAGGGCATCGCCACGCTGGTCAGCGAAGTGCAGGTGCGTCTGAAGGAACTGGACCTGGCGACCGATCAGGTACTTGGCCTGTCGCGTGACGGCTCGCGGATCCTCGATGCCCAGCAGCACGACATCGGCCAGATCGCCTCGGCGATGAACCAGATGGAAGCCACCTTCCAGGAGATGGCGCGCACCACCACCCACGCCGCCGAGGTCGCCAGCCGGGCCAGCGGCCAGGCCCACAGCAGCGACCAGGTGGTCAGCGGGGCCATCGGCCAGCTGACCCAGGCCGCCGCCGAGATCGAGGAAGCCGGCCGTCTGGCCAGCGTCCTGCAGCAGGACAGCACGGCCATCGGCGCGATCTCCGACGTGATCAGTCAGATCGCCGACCAGACCAACCTGCTGGCGCTCAATGCGGCCATCGAGGCCGCCCGCGCCGGTGAGCAGGGCCGTGGCTTCGCGGTGGTAGCCGACGAGGTGCGCAACCTGGCCAGGCGCACCCAGGACTCCATCGGCGAAATCAACGACATCATCACCCAGTTGCAGAACCGCAGTGCGCAGATCGGCGACAGCATGCAGCGCGGCCAGACCAGCATGCAGCAGAGCGTCGAGCAGGCCGGCGCGGCCGGGGGCTCGATGCGCGAGATCAGCCGGTCGGTGGTGGAAATCTCCGATCTGAACATCCAGATCGCTACTGCCGTGGAACAGCAGAACCAGGTCACCCAGGAGTTGAACCGCAACCTGGAGAGCATCAACGGCAACTCCGAGAAAGTGGCGGCCAGCGCCCGCCGGGCCGGCGAAGCCGGCCAGCACCTGGAAGCGCTGACCGAGCGGCTGCGCGAGCTGGTCGGCCGCTTCCGCCTGAGCTGACCTTCGGCCCGCGAGCCCCCAAGGGTTATCCACAGCCCTTGCGGGCAGGCGGGTGCAGCGCAACGGAACTCTGCCGCCGCCCGGGCCTCACAGCTGCATCGGGTTTCTTTCGTACAGGAGTTTTTCGATGCGTATTCCGTCCCTGGCCCTGCTGTCCCTATCCCTGCTCGCCAGCACCCCGCTGCTCGCGGCCAACTGGCCTGACGCCGCGCGGAAACAGTTCGTCGACGAGTGCGTGCGCAGCGCCGATGCCAACACGCCCCCGGCCAAGGCCCGCGCCTACTGCGAATGCTCGGCCGAGCGGGTCAGCAGCGAATTCAGCGACGCGGAGATCCGCCAGCTGCAAGGCCAGGCCAATCTGGACGACCGCACCCGCGAACGCCTCGGCCAGGCCGCCAGCCAGTGCCTGCATCATCTGAACCCCTGACGTGATCGGGCCCGACCCTGGTTGCCAGGCCGATGCTCCACCGGCCGGCGTAAAGCCGGCCCTACAGGATTTCTGCACGCTCCGGGCTGTAGGAGCGAACTCAATCCCGAGCTTCTGGCGCGGCCGGCCAGGCGCCAGCGGGCATGGAAAGCTCGCGGACAAGTCCGCTCCCACAGGCCACTCCCCGCACATCCTGCAACATCCCTACGACTGCGCCAGCACCTCTTCCGCCCGATGACAGGCCAACCCATGCGCTTCGGCAACGCCGGGGTGCGTGACACAGCCGCGCGCCAGGTTCAGCCCATCGCGCAGCCGCGGATTTTCCTGCAGGGCGCGCTTGCAGCCCTTCTCGGCCAGCTCGATGACGAACGGCAGGGTGGCGTTGTTCAGCGCCAGGGTGGCGGTGCGCGCCACCGCGCCGGGCATGTTGCTGACGCAGTAGTGCACCACCTCGTCGACCACGTAGGTGGGCGCGTCATGGGTAGTGGGTCGCGAGGTTTGCGCGCAGCCGCCCTGGTCAATGGCCACGTCGACCAGCACCGAGCCCGGTAACATGCGGCGCACCAGGTCGGCATCGATCAGCTTGGGCGCTGCGGCGCCGGGTATCAGCACCGCGCCGATCACCAGATCGGCGCCCAGCACGCGTTTTTCCACCGCGTCGCGACTGGCGTACAGGGTGTGAATGCGATTGCCGTACTGGGCGTCCAGCCGGCGCAGCGCCTCGATACGGGTGTCCAACACACTGACATCGGCACCCAGGCCGACCGCCATCGCCAGCGCCTGGCTACCCACCACGCCGGCGCCGAGAATGGTCACCCGCCCCGCCGGCACGCCGGGCACGCCGCCGAGCAGCACGCCGCGCCCGCCCTGCGGCGTTTCCAGGCAATGGGCGCCGGCCTGGATGGCCATGCGCCCGGCCACCTCGGACATCGGCGCTAGCAGCGGCAGGCCGCCCTGCGCATCGCTGACTGTTTCGTAGGCGATGCACAGCGCGCCGCTGTTGAGCAGGTCCTCGGTCTGCTGGCGATCCGCGGCCAGGTGCAGGTAGGTGAACAGGCAGTGCTCGGGAGTCAGCCAGGCGCGCTCCTGGGCCTGTGGCTCCTTGACCTTGACGATCAGCTCGCAGGCACCGAACAGGGTATCGGCATCAGCGACGATCAGCGCGCCGGCCGCCTGGTAGTCCGCATCACGAAAGCCGATGGCGCTGCCGGCCTGGCTCTGCACCAGCACCTTGTGGCCGCGGCCGACCAGCTCGGCCACGGCGGCCGGGGTCAGACCGACGCGGCTTTCCTGCGGCTTGATTTCCTTGGGTACGCCGATTTCCATGGACGGTCACTCCCGTCGAAACCCGCCGAGCAGATCGATCGGCAGGGGAAAAATGATCGTGGAGTTTTTGTCCACGGCGATCGAGCTCAGGGTCTGCATGTAGCGCAGCTGCATGGCGCCGGGCTGGCGGGCCAGCACCTCGGCGGCCTGCATGAGTTTTTCCGAGGCCTGCAATTCGCCCTCGGCGTGGATGACCTTGGCGCGCCGCTCCCGTTCGGCCTCGGCCTGTCGGGCGATGGCGCGCACCATGGATTCGTCCAGGTCGACGTGCTTGATCTCCACATTGGAGACCTTGATGCCCCAGGCGTCGGTCTGCGCATCGAGCACCTGCTGGATATCAGTGTTGAGCTGCTCGCGCTCGGCCAGCATGTCGTCCAGCTCGTGCTTGCCGAGTACCGAGCGCAGGGTGGTCTGCGCCAGCTGGCTGGTGGCGGCGTGGTAGTCCTCGACCTGGATGATCGCCTTCTGCGCATCCAGCACCCGGTAGTAGATGACGGCGTTGACCTTCACCGAGACGTTGTCGCGGGAGATCACGTCCTGGGTCGGCACATCCAGCACCAGGGTACGCAGGTCGACGCGCACCATCTGCTGCAGGCCGGGAATCACCAGGATCAGCCCCGGCCCCTTGACCTTCCAGAAGCGGCCTAGCTGGAACACCACGCCACGCTCGTACTCGCGCAGGATACGGAACGCCGACAACACCAGCGCGACCAGCAGCATCAGCAGCACGCCGAAGCTGAATGAATAACCCATCATGGTTCCACCTCCTGGTCGGGACTTACCCGCAACGTCAGACCGTCGCGCGCCAGCACCTGCACCCGTTGCCCGACCTGTAGCGGTTCGCCGCTGCGCACCTGCCAGCGCTCACCCTGCAGGCTCACCCAGCCTTGGCGAGGGTCGTTCTCCAGCGCGTCGACGCGCGCCAGACTGCCCACCAGCCCCGCGTCGCCGGCCACCTGGCGCTGCCGGCGGGCGCGCAGCGCCATGCCGAGGATCGCCAGCATCAACGCGGCACTGGCGGCCGCGGTGACCAGGATCACCGACAACGGGATACCAAAGCCGGGCACCTCGGTGTCGATGAGGATCAGCGCGCCGAACACGAACGCCGCGATGCCGCCGAAACCGAGCACGCCGAAGCTGGGCAGGAACGCCTCGGCGGCCATGCACACCAGCCCGAGCAGGATCAGCGCCACGCCGGCATAGTTCACCGGCAACAGCTGCAGGGCATAGAGGCCGAGGATCAGGCAGATGCCGCCCATCACTCCGCCGATGCCGGTGCCCGGGCTGGAGAACTCGAAGATCAGCCCGTAGATGCCGATCATCATCAGCACCAGCGCCACGCTGGGATTGGTGATCACGGAGAGGATGCGCGTCCGCCAGTCTGGCTGGTGCGCTTCCAGGGGCGCGCCCGCGGCAGCCAGGCTGCGCGGCCCGGCGGCGGTCTGCAGGGTCTTGCCGTCCAGCTGGGCGAGCAGGCCCGGCAGATCGGCGGCCAGGTAATCGATGACCTTCAGCTTCAGGGCTTCCTCGGCGGCCAGGCTGGCCGCCTCGCGCACCGCCTGCTCGGCCCACTCGGCATTGCGCCCGCGCAGCTGCGCCAGGCCGCGGATGTAGGCGGCGGCGTCGTTGACCTGCTTGCGGGTCATGGCGTCGTCCGGCTTCTGTGCCTGCTCGCCTTCGGGAGACGGCTGTTGCGGCGGCCCGCCCGGCGCACCGCCCACCGCCACCGGGGTGGCCGCGCCCAGGTTGGTGCCCGGCGCCATGGCGGCCACATGACTGGCGTAGAGGATGTAGGTGCCGGCGCTGGCGGCCCGCGCGCCGCTGGGCGCGACGTAGCTGGCCACCGGCACCGGGCTGGCGAGGATCGCCTTGATGATGTCGCGCATGGAGCTGTCCAGTCCGCCGGGCGTGTCGATGCGCAGCACCACCAGTTGCGCGCCCTGCTCGGCAGCGCGGGCCAGGCCACGTACCAGGTAGTCGGCGCTGGCCGGACCGATCACCCCCTCGACGCTCAGCACCCACACGGGTGCCGGGACGGCCTGGGCCAGCCCGGCGGACAGCACCAGCAACATGCCGAGCAGCATGCGTCGCACGGCAATACCTCCTGGCAGGGATCGGTCTGCTCAGGATAGACGAGGGCCGCCAGGGGGCTGGCTCGCTGCCGCGATGAAGGCGATCCTGCGGCGTGCCGCCTGGCTCCCCTCTCCCTGGATGGGAGAGGGGAGCCAGCCCGTGGGGATCCACGCCCCAGCACCCACCCATCAGCGGTGTCACGTCAGCGGCCAATTCGCTACTCTGGCCGCGTTCCCGTCGTAGCGGAGCCTTCGATGCCCTCGCCGTCCCTTCGTCATTCCCTGCAGCGCCTGTGGAGTACCGACACCCTCGCCTACAGCCTGCGCGTGTTCATCGCGCTGGCCGGCGCCATGCTGGTCGGCCTGCTGGAAGGCCGCCTGGACCTGGTGATCCCGCTGTTCCTCGGGGTGATCGCCAGCGCGCTGGCGGAAACCGACGACAACTGGCTGGGCCGCCTGCAGGCGGTGGCGGTGACGCTGCTGTGCTTCGCCGTGGCGGCCTTCTCGGTGCAGCTGCTGTTCCTGCATCCCTGGCTGTTCGTCAGCGGGCTGGCGGTCGCCACCTTCGCACTGACCATGCTCGGCGCGGTCGGCCCGCGCTACGCGACCCTCGGCTGGGCGACGCTGATCCTGGCCATCTACACCATGATCGGCGTGGAACAGCGCGGCGGAGTACCCGGCAGCTTCTGGCACGAACCGCTGCTGCTATTGGCCGGCGCGGCCTGGTACGGCGCGCTGTCGGTGCTGTGGGCGGCGCTGTTCGTGCACCAGCCGGTTCAGCAGGGCCTGGCGCGGCTGTTCGAGGAGCTGGGCCTGTACCTGAAGATCAAGAGCAGCCTGCTCGAGCCGCTGCGCCAGCTGGATGTCGAGGAGCGTCGCCTGGAGCTGGCGCGGCAGAACGGGCGGGTGGTCAACGCGCTGAACCAGGCCAAGGAGATCCTGCTGCACCGCTTCGCCAACGGTCGGCCCTCGGCGCGCCTGAGCCGCTACCTGCGCCTGTACTTCACCGCCCAGGACATCCATGAACGGGCCAGCTCCTCGCACTACCCGTACAACGAGCTGGCCGAGGCGTTCTTTCACAGCGACGTCATGTTCCGCTGCCAGCGCCTGCTCAACCAGCAGGGCAATGCCTGCCGCACCCTGGGTCGGGCCATCCGCCTGCGCGAACCCTTCGACCACGGCGAAAGCCGCGCCGCGCTGGACGACCTGCAGGCCTCGCTGGCGCATCTGCGCGAACAGAACCGGCCGGAGTGGCGCAAGCTGCTGCGTTCGGTGAACGCACTGGCCAACAACCTGGAAACCCTGGAGCGCAAGCTGGCCGGCGCCAGCAACCCGGATGCCCTGGCCGACGAGCAGGATCCCAGCCTGTTCGACCGCTCGCCGCGCAGCCTGCGCGAAGCGCTGCAGCGTATCCGCCTGCAGCTGACGCCCACCTCGCTGGTGTTCCGCCATGCCCTGCGGCTGTCCATCGCGCTGTGCGCCGGCTACGGCATCCTGCACTGGATCGATCCGACCCAGGGCTATTGGATCCTGCTCACCACCCTGTTCGTCTGCCAGCCGAACTACGGCGCAACCCGCACGCGGCTGGTGCAGCGCATCCTCGGCACGCTGATCGGCCTGGTGTGTGGCTGGGCGTTGATCAGCCTGTTCCCCCAGGCGCTGCTACAGGCGTTCCTGGCGGTGATCGCCGGCGTGCTGTTCTTCGCCACCCGCGCCAGCCGCTACACCGTCGCCACGGCCGCCATCACCCTGCTGGTGCTGCTCAGCTTCAACCAGATCGGCGATGGCTACGGGCTGATCTGGCCGCGGCTGTTCGACACCCTGCTCGGCAGCCTGATCGCCATTGTCGCGGTGTTCCTGATCCTGCCGGACTGGCAGGGCCGACGCCTCGACCGCCTGCTGGCCAGCACGCTGACCAGCCATGCCGAATACCTGCGCGAAATCCTCGCCCAGTACGTGAGCGGCAAGCGCGACGACCTGGCCTACCGGGTGGCGCGACGCAACGCACACAACGCCGACGCGGCGCTGTCCACCACGCTGTCCAACATGCTCATGGAACCGGGGCACTTCCGCCGGGACACCGAGCAGGGTTTCCGCTTCCTGGTGGTCACCCACACCCTGCTGGGCTATCTGTCGGCGCTGGGCGCCCACCGCGCGCCGCTGGGCACGGATCAGGACGCGACCCTGCTGGAGGAGGCCGGCGCGCGCATCGTCGCGGCGCTGGAGGAGATTGCGGGGGGGCTGACCGGCAATTCGGTGCTGGCCGTGCACAACGAGGAAGAGCAGGCCCTGGCCGAACAACTGGAGCAGTTGCCGGACAGCCTGGATGACAATCACCGCCTGGTGCAGACCCAGCTGGCGCTGATCTGCCGGCAACTGGCCCGCCTGCGCACGCTGGGCAGCCACCTGCTCAAACGCGAACAGGCGGCCAGCGTGCGCCAGGGCGGGTGAGGCTCAGTCCTGGGCGGGGTTGGTGTTCATGTCGCTTTCCTCCGGCACACCGCTGGGTGTGGTGGGCGGCGGAGTGGGCGTGGTGGGCGGCGCCGGCTCGGCCGGCGGCGGAACCGGCTGGACCGGCTCGTTGGTCTGCGGGGCCGGGGTGGTATCGATCCGATCCTCTTCATCGGGACCACAGCCCACCAGCACGACACCGAGCAGCGCCGGCAGAATGAGATGCGCAAGACGCATGGGTTTACCTCCATGAACCTGGGGCCGGACTAGACCAGCCGGATTTTTTGCGGAAACGGCCCCGTTCACTACCGGGCCACGCTTGTCTGACTGCGAACGGCCGCGAGAGTGCCCGAGCCGCTGTCTACAGGAGCCGCTTCGGCCGCAACCCACCACCGTGCCGATCCGGTGGCGGCTCAACCCCCTCCCACGGCGATCTGCCAACCGCTTGGCTATGCTCCCGGGCCGATCCCCCGCGCAAGGACGCACCCATGCCCTCCCTTCGCCCGCTGCTCGCGGCGCTCAGCCTGTGCATGCCGCTCGCCCAGGCCTGCCCCGACTGGTCCGTCGAACGCGCCAAGGCCGAACTGCATCAGCTCGCCGACCAACTGGCGCAGTGGGACAGCGCCTATCACCGCGACGGTCGCTCACCCATTGCCGACGAGCTCTACGACCAGGCCAGCCAGCGCTTCGCCCGTTGGCGCGACTGCTTTCCGGAACAGGCGCCGCCCGCACCGCAGCCCCTGGCCGGGCTGGCTGGCCCCGTCGCCCACCCCGTGCCGCAGACCGGGTTAAGCAAGCTGGCGGACGATGAGATCGAGGGTTGGCTGGCCCGCCGCGAGGCAGTGTGGATTCAGCCCAAGGTGGATGGCGTGGCGGTCACCCTGGTGTACCGCGCCGGCCAGCTGGCACAGGCCATCAGCCGGGGCGACGGTCGGCATGGCCAGGACTGGACCCAGCGGGTACGCAAGCTGCCGGCCGTGCCGCAGCGCCTGCCGCAAGCGCTCGACGCCGTGCTGCACGGCGAGCTGTACTGGCGTGTGCCCGGTCATGTGCAGGCCGAACGCGGCGGCCAGGGCGCTCGGGCGCGGGTCGCCGGCCTGCTGGCCCGGCAGACGCTTGGCGCCGAGGAGGCTGCCGGCATCGGCCTTTTCGTCTGGGACTGGCCGGACGGCCCCGCCGATCCCGCGCAGCGACTGACCGGGCTGGAAAGCCTGGGATTCGCCGACAGCCCGGCCTTCAGCCATCGCGTCGCCGATACCGGCGAGGCGCGGCGCTGGCGGGAACACTGGTTCCGAAGCGACCTGCCCTTCGCCACCGATGGCGTGGTGTTGCGCCAGGCCGCACGCCCGCATGGCCAGCACTGGCAGGCGCAGCCGCCGAGCTGGGCGGCGGCCTGGAAATATCCAGCGCGCCAGGCGCTGGGCGAGGTGCGCGAGATCGAGTTCCGGATCGGGCGCAGTGGGCGCATCACGCCGCTGCTCCATCTGCAACCGACACGGCTGGATGACCGCAGCGTGCGCAAGGTCTCGGCCGGCTCGCTGTCGCGCTGGCGCTCGCTGGACATCCGACCCGGCGACCAGGTCGCCATCGGCCTGGCCGGCGGCAGCATCCCCCGGCTGGACGGCGTGGTCTGGCGCTCGCCGCTGCGGGAGGCGGTGGACGCGCCGGACATCACCGCCTACCACCCGCTGAGCTGCTGGCACCCGACGCCGGGCTGCGCAGGGCAGTTCCTGGCTCGCCTGGAATGGCTGTCGAGCCGGCAGGGGCTGGATCTGTCCGGGCTCGGCCCGGGCAGCTGGCGCGCGTTGCTGGAGGCCGGGCTCCTGGACCACGGACTGCTGGCCTGGATGCGCCTCGCACCCGGCGATCTTGCGCAGGTACCGGGCATACGGGCCAGGCCGTTACTGGAGGGCGCCGAACGGGCGCGCCGGCGCCCGCTCGAACGCTGGCTGATCGCACTCGGCATGCCGTCCGGCATTCAGCTGGCAGCGGAAGATGACTGGCGACGCCTGTCCAGCCGCTCGGAAGACGAGTGGCGGCGGCAAGCGGGACTGAGCGCGCAACGCGCCCGTCAGGCCCAGCGCTTTTTCCAGCATCCCGCCGTGCAGGCGCTGGCGGCGCAGTTGGCGGAAGCCGGTGTCAGCGGGTTCGCCGCGAGATCACAGCCGCCCCGGTGAGCAAGGTGACCCGCGCTAACAGCTCGCGAATGAATTCGCTCCCACGGAATTGCGCCGGTGGGAGCGGACTTGTCCGCGAGCTGTTGGTGCATCCACAGGTACTCAGTCGCGCTTGACCACCTTGGCCAGCACTACCTTGGGTCCCTTCATCTTCTTGACGATGATGCGCAGGCCGGAGGTTTCCAGGGCTTCCTCCTCCTCGGGCATGCGGTTGAGGGTTTCGTAGATCAGCCCGGCCAGGGTGTCCGCCTCGATGTGGTCCAGGTCGACGCCCAGCAGGCGCTCGATCTTGAACAGCGGGGTGTCGCCGCGCACCAGCAGCTTGCCCGGCTGGTAGGCCAGCACGCCGCGCTCGGCCTTGCGGTGTTCGTCCTGGATGTCGCCGACCAGGGCTTCCAGCACGTCCTCCATGGTCAGGTAGCCGATCACCTTGCCGTCGGCCTCCTCCACCAGGGCGAAGTGCACGCCGCCCTTGCGGAACTCCTCCAGCAGGGTGGTCAGCGGCATGTGCCGGGAGATGCGCTCCACCGGGCGGATCACCTCGTCCAGGTCCAGCTGCTGCGGCAGCTCGCCGAGGCGGGCCAGTTCCAGCAGCAGGTCCTTGATGTGCACCAGGCCGATGAACTCGCCGCTGGCCTCGTCGTACACCGGGTAGCGGCTGTACTTGTGGCGACGCAGGGTGCCGAACAGCTCCTCAAGCGGCGCGTTGCGCTTGATGTACACCAGGTCCTCGCGGGAGTTGGCCCAGTCGGCCACCTCGAGCTCGCCCATCTCCACCGCCGAAGCCAGCACGCGGATGTCCTGGTCGCTGGGGTCGTGGGCGCGACTGGAATGCAGGATCAGCTTCAGCTCGTCGCGGCTGTAGTGATGTTCGTGGTGCGGCCCCGGCTCGCCCTGGCCGGCGAAGCGCAGGATGGCGTTGGCGCTGGCGTTGAGCAGGAAGATCGCCGGGTACATGGCCCAGTAGAACAGGTACAGCGGCACCGCCGTCCACAGCGACAGCAGCTCCGGCTTGCGGATGGCCCAGGACTTGGGCGCCAGCTCGCCGACCACGATGTGCAGGTAGGAAATGATGAAGAAGGCGACCGCGAAGGCGGCGCCATGGATGACCACCGGGTTGGTCACGCCGAGGGCGGCGAACAGCGGTTCGAGCAGGTGCGCGAAGGCCGGCTCGCCGACCCAGCCCAGGCCCAGCGAGGCCAGGGTGATGCCCAGCTGGCAGGCCGACAGGTAGGCGTCGAGCTGGCGGTGCACGGTGCGCAGGATGTGTCCGCGCCAGCCATGCTGGCTGGCGATGGCCTCCACCTTGGTCGAGCGCAGCTTGACCATGGCGAATTCGGCGGCCACGAAGAAACCGTTGAGCAGAACGAGGAAGAAGGCGAACAGGACAAGGCCGAAATCGGCGAAGTAGGTGGAAACGCTGAGACTAGGGGAAGGGTCCATGGTGGTTCGGGTTGGCCAATGATTCGCGCAAGATGGCTATTCAGATGGGCTTTTTCAAGCCCGACGGTCAATCGGAGGCGCTTTGCGCCGTGTCGCGCAC
Organism: Pseudomonas sp. RL; assembly: GCF_000647775.1. Taxonomy (NCBI): domain Bacteria; kingdom Pseudomonadati; phylum Pseudomonadota; class Gammaproteobacteria; order Pseudomonadales; family Pseudomonadaceae; genus Pseudomonas; species Pseudomonas sp. RL. The sequence goes on from NZ_JBOY01000004.1 coordinate 95,362, forward strand.
CCGCTGGGTCAGCGGAAAATGGCAGGTGAAGGTGCTGCCCTTGCCGGGCTGGCTGACGATTTCCAGTCGCCCGCGATGGCGCAGTAGCACATGCTTGACGATGGCCAGGCCGAGCCCTGTACCGCCGGTGTCGGCGGCACGGCTGGCGTCCACCCGGTAGAAGCGCTCGGTGAGGCGCGGGAGGTGCTTGGCTTCGATGCCAATGCCACTGTCGCGCACCGCCAGGTGCGCGCCCTGCTCGTCGCTCCACCACCGAACATGGATCTCACCGCCAGCCGGCGTGTACTTCACCGCGTTGAACACCAGGTTGGAGAAGGCGCTGCGCAGTTCGCTGTCGCAGCCCTTGAGCAGCAGGCCGGCCTCGGCCTCCAGGGAGATGCGGTGACCGCGCGTGCCGGACAGCGCCACGGCATCGGTGCGGATCGTCTGCAACAGGCGCTCGACCGCCACCGGCTGGTTCTCAGCCGGGTAATCGGTGGCCTCCAGACGCGCCAGCAGCAGCAGGTCGTCCAGCAGGTGCGACATGCGCGTGGCCTGCTGCTGCATCTGCTGCATGGGGCGCAGCCAGCGCGGCGCCAGGGTATCGGCATGGTCGAGCAGGGTTTCCAGGTAACCGCTGATCACCGTCAGCGGCGTGCGCAGTTCGTGGGAGACGTTGGCCACGAAGTCCTTGCGCATCTGCTCCAGCTGCTGCATGCGCGTCACGTCGCGCACCACCATCAGGTGCTCGCGCTGGCCATACAGGGTGATGAAGATCTGCAGGTGCAGGTTCGGGTCCACCGGCGAACGCAGACTCAGCGGCTCGGCGAACTCCTTGCGTTCGAAGTACTCCTTGAAGCGCGGGTGGCGCACCAGGTTGATCACCGGCTGGCCACTGTCCTGCGGACTCTTGAGGCCAAGCAGGCGGCTGCCGGCCGGGTTCCACCATTCCAGGTTGCCATCGCTGTCGAGCATCACCACCGCATCCTGCAGGGCGGTGGTGGACTGCTGGGCACGATCGATCACCGCCTGCAGCCGCTCGCGGGCCTCGCGGTTGCGGCGTTGCAGCAGGTAGATGCGGTCGTAGAGCGCTTCCCACAGGCCGCGCGCCTCGGGCACCTCGTCGCGGGGATTGGCGTTTTCCAGCCAGCGCTGCAGACGCAGCAGGTCACGCAGTACCCAGGCCAGATAGGCGGCCAGGCACAGCGCCAGGCTCCAACCCCAGGCGCCGCTGATCAGGCCGAGCAACAGGGTCGCCGCCAGCAGCAGCAGGCCGTGGCGCAACAGCACAGCGGCAGGATTGGCTTTCACATTCAGGCTCGGGTGGAGAAACGGTAGCCGGTGCCGCGCACCGTCTGGACCAGCGACTCGTAGTCGCTGCCCAGCGCCTTGCGCAGCCGGCGGATATGCACGTCGACGGTACGCTCTTCCACATACACATTGCCACCCCAGACCTGGTCCAGCAGTTGGCCACGGGTATAGGCGCGCTCCTGGTGGGTCATGAAGAACTGCAGCAGGCGGTACTCGGTGGGTCCCATCTCGGCCGCGCGACCATCGATGGTCACCCGGTGGCTGACCGGGTCCAGGCGCAGGCCGCCCACCTCGATGGGCGTCTCGTCGTCATCCGCGCCGGTGCGACGCAGCACGGCCTTCAGGCGCGCCACCAGCTCGCGGGGCGAGAACGGCTTGGTGATGTAGTCGTCGGCGCCGACCTCCAGGCCCTGCACCTTGTTGTCCTCTTCGCCCTTGGCGGTGAGCATGATGATCGGCGTGGCGGCGGTCAGCTCGTCGCGCTTCAGGCGCCGCGCCAGTTCGATGCCCGAGGTCCCGGGCAGCATCCAGTCGAGCAGGATCAGGTCCGGCTTGCGATCGACGATCAGGCTGTGCGCCTGCTGGCTGTCGGCCGCTTCCAGACACTGGTAGCCGGCCATCTCCAGCGCCACCGCGATCATCTCGCGGATCGGCGCCTCGTCATCGACGATCAGAATGGTCTTGCCTGCCATGGTTTCCCTATGCGATTCCGGTCAATGCCGGGCATTAGATAACGGAATTGTTGCAGCGGTGTGACAGGTGAGTGGCGCGCCGTGCGTCGGACGCTCCCGGCAAACAGCCGTCGCAGGCACTCCAACCGGATGAATATCGCGAGGGGTACCTGCCATGAAAATGCCGATCCCGTTATTCAGCGCTGTCGTCGCACTGACGCTGCTTTCCGGCCTGACCCACGCCCAGGCGCCCGCCACGGTCCAGGATGATCGCCTGGTCGACCCGCAGGGCATGACGCTCTACACCTACGGCAAGGACAGCGAGGGGCAGTCCAACTGCACCGAGCAATGCGCGGACATCTGGCCACCGCTGATCGCCGCGGAAGGCGCACAGCCGAGCGGCAAATGGAGCCTTGTCACCCGCCAGGATGGCACGATGCAATGGGCCTACGACGGCAAGCCGCTGTACACCTACGCCAAGGACAAGCAGCCCGGCGACACCACCGGCGACACGCTGATGGGCGTCTGGCATGTGGCCAAGCCGTAGGCCGTCGTGAAACGCCTGTGGGAGCGGAGCGGACTTGTCCCCCAGGCTGCGGTGGCGCCGGCGCAAAAGCATCGCCTGAAGCCCCTCCCGCAGGCTCCCGGGCCATGGGAGGCGCTAGCGCAGCAGGTAATCCACCACCACGCCGAGGAAGATCGCCAGCCCGGCCCAGTGGTTGTGCAGGAAGGCCTGGAAACACACCAGCGGCTCACGGTTGCGGGTGCGCCAGAACTCCCAGAGGAAGCAGGCCAGCGCCACGCCCAGGCCGAGGTGGAAATACAGGCCGAGCCCGAAACGCGCGCCGGCCAGCAGCAGGAACACTAGCGACAGGCACTGCAGGGTGAAGATGATCAGCCGGTCAGCCTCGCCGAACAGGATGGCGGTCGAGCGCACGCCGATCTTCAGGTCGTCCTCGCGGTCGGCCATGGCGTAGTAGGTGTCGTAGCCGACGGTCCACACCACGTTGGCGATGAACAGCACCCAGGCCTCCGGCGGCAGCACGCCGCGCTCGGCGGTGAAGCACATGAGGATGCCCCAGGAGTACGCGGCGCCGAGCACCACCTGCGGGTAGTAGGTGTAGCGCTTCATGAACGGGTACAGCGCGGCCACCGCCAGGGCGCCGAACGACAGCCACACGGTGACGGCGTTGGTCAACAGCACCAGGCCGAAACTCAGCGCCACCAGCACGGCGAACAGCAGCCAGGCTTCCTTTACCCGCACCTTGCCGGCGGCCAGCGGCCGGGTACGGGTGCGTGCCACATGGCCGTCGAAGTTGCGGTCGGCGAAGTCGTTGATCACGCAGCCGGCCGAGCGCATGAGGATCACGCCCAGGGTGAAGATGGCCACGTGGGCGACACTCGGCGCACCCTCGCCGGCAATCCACAGCGCCGCCAGGGTCGGCCAGAGCAGCAGGTAGATGCCGATCGGCTTGTCCAGGCGCATCAGCTGGACGAAGTCCCAGGCGCGGGGATGCAGGCGATTGAACGATTGCAGCAGCTGCGTGTACATGGGTTCTCCGGTGACTAGGGGTTGCCGTCGGCGGCGCGTACCGCCCGCCAGTGCGGCGGCAGGAAGATCTCGGCGACCAGCACGCCGACCGAACCGCGCTGGAAGCAGGAGCGCCGCGCCCAGAGTCCGGCCTGAGCCGCCTCGGCGGGCAGCCAGGCGGGCGGGTAGTGGCAGATCTCGAAGGGGCTGCGCCCGAAGGCCTTGTCGCTGAACAGCAGATGGCCCAGCGGGCGCTTGCCCAAGTGCTGCAGGTCCAGCTCCAGCGCCTGCAGTGCCTCGCGGCTGGCCACGCTGCGGGCGAACACCCAGGGCTCGCCGTGCCCGCAAAGATAGACCTCGCGCACCCACCCGGTGCTGCCGGGCGCCAGGCCCAGCACGGCGCATTCGTCGTCGCGCAACCCGTGCCAGCCTTCCAGCAGCGGGCGCACGGAAAAATCGCCGCCGGCGAGGGTGGTCAGGCGCAGGGTCAGGGAGCCCGGCTCGAACAGCCAGTCCCGCACGCTGGCATCGAGCGGGGCGGCCAGGCAATCGGCGGTCAGCCAGGGAGAAAGGTCGGACACGATTGAATCGGCAGTTGGGGTACGAAGGCCGGCAGTCTACCGCACCCTACCAAGGAAAGGGTCCGCCACCCTTGGCGCATCGCGGTGCTTGGGATAGCGTGCCGGTTCGTGGCAACCCAGCGAGACAATGCAGATGAAGACCTGGCAATGCGCGGTATGCGGACTGATCTATGACGAAGCCAAGGGCTGGCCCGAAGACGGCATCGCCCCCGGCACCCCCTGGGCACAGGTGCCCGAGGATTGGGTATGCCCCGACTGCGGGGTCAGCAAGAGCGACTTCGTGATGATGGAAGTGGCCTGATGGCGCAACCCAAACCCGTGGTGATAGTCGGCACCGGGCTGGCCGGCTACGGCCTGGCCCGGGAGTTTCGCAAGCTCGATGTGCAGACCCCGCTGCTGCTGATCAGCGCCGACGACGGCCGTTCCTATTCCAAGCCGATGCTCTCCACCGCCTTCGCCAAGGGCCAGGATGCCGAGGCGCTGGTGATGGCCGAACCGGGCGCGCTGGCCGAGCAGTTGCATGCCGAGATCCGCACCCACACCCGAGTGACCGCCATCGACCCGCAGGCCCGCCGCCTGTGGCTGGATGCCGAGCCCGTCGACTACCGCGACCTGGTGCTGGCGCTGGGTGCCGAGTGCGTGCGGGTACCGGTGGATGGCGATGCCACCGGGCGCATTCTCACCGTCAACGACCTGGAGGACTACGCACGCTTTCGCGCCGCGCTGAAGGGCAAACGGCGGGTGCTGATCCTCGGCGCCGGGCTGATCGGCTGCGAGTTCGCCAACGACCTGCGCCTGGGTGGTTACGAGGTGGACCTGGTCGGTCTGTCCGAGCAACCGATGCCGGAACTGCTGCAACCGGCGCTGGGCGACGCTCTGAGCGATGCGCTGCGGCAGCTCGGCGTGGGCCTGTATCTGGGCCGCACGCTGGCCAGCCTGAACCAGGCCGGCGACGGCCTGCAGGCGCTGCTGTCCGACGGGACGCGCCTGGACTGCGACCTGGTGCTTTCGGCGATAGGCCTGCGCCCGCGCACCGCGCTGGCCCAGGCGGCAGGCCTGGCCACTGGGCGCGGCATCCGTGTCGACCGGCAGCTGCGCAGCTCCGCACCGCACATCTATGCGCTGGGCGATTGCGCCGAGGTCGAAGGCCTCAACCTGCTTTACGTGATGCCGCTGATGGCCGGCGCTCGCGCCCTGGCCCGCACGCTGGCGGGCGAGCCGAGCGAGGTGCGCTACGGCCCCATGCCGGTGACGGTCAAGACCCCGGCTTGTCCGCTGGTGGTGGCGCCGCCGCCCCCGGGCCGCACCGGCGAGTGGCAACTGGAGGGCGAGGGCCTCGACTGGCGCGCGCTGTGTCGCGATGCCGACGGCACCCTGCTGGGTTACGGCCTGAGTGGAGAGGCCGTGCAGGGGCGTCTGGCACTCAACCGGGAACTGCCGTCGCTGCTCGATTGAGGCGCGCCGCACGACGTTCCGTCGGTTCTGGGCAGCGGTTGGCACCTCAGGCGACGTTCGAGGACTGGCGTGGCCCGTGGGCACATGCCATCCTCGAAGTGACTGCCGCGGGCTAGAGCCCCCGCAGCACGGGGCGCTGTTCACCCGAACAGCACGGACACAACAACAAGAACAACAATGACACCGTCGAAGAGGCATCACTTTATGCGCAAACCGGAACTCGCCGCCGCCATCGCGGACAAGGCCGATCTCACCCGCGAGCAGGCCAATCGTGTGCTCAACGCCGTCCTGGAAGAAATCACCGATGCGCTGAACCGCAAGGAAAGCGTCACCCTGGTCGGCTTTGGCACCTTTGTGCAACGCCACCGGGGCGCCCGCACCGGCAAGAATCCGCAAACCGGTGAACCCGTGAAGATCAAGGCAAGCAACACCGTGGCGTTCAAACCCGGAAAGTCGCTACGCGACGCCATCAACTGATCGCTACACGGCCCGCCTGCCTGGCGGGCCGTTGTTTGCATTTTTCTACACAAGTTCGGCTGCTGGGGCGTTATTTGGCCGCTAGAATCGCGCGCTTAACAACAATTACCCCCTTTCGAGGCCGCGATGAAATTTCGTTTTCTACTCTGGATGCTGGGCCGCCTGATGAACAAGGCCAGCCACACCAACCCCGAGTTCCAGCAGCAGCTGGCCGAGAAGGACCTGGTGTTCCAGTTGCACACCCTGGATGGCCGGGTGGCCCGCCATTTCATCGTCAAGGATCAGCGGATCACCAGCAAACGCGGACCCGCCACTCAGCCGGCCTTCGCCCTGGGCTTTCGTGACGCGGCCTACGGCTTTGCCACCCTCACCGCCAAGAACAAGCAGCTGGCCTTCATGAAGGGCATCCAGGACAAGGACATCCAGATCCAGGGCAATCCGATGCTGGTGATGTGGTTCCAGGGGCTGACCAAGTACCTGAAGCCGAAGAAGAAGGCCTGATCCCGACACTGGCCGGCTACTGAACCGCGGTCTAACGCGGACACACCTTCCTTTCCACTCTCCCGGCGCGCCGCGGCGGCCAGAACAGCGCTGACTGCCCTACGGGGCAGCCCTACTCCTGCGGCTCGTCGTCTCGCGACTGCTGGAACTGGCTGGCCATTTCGCGCAGCGCCGCTTCGGCGCGCAGCACCTTCTGCAAGGCATCCTCGGCCTGCTCGGCCGTGATGCCCAGGCGCTGATAGAGCGCCTCGGGGATCGGCTGCTCCAGGCCATGGCCGATCTTCTGGCCGCGCAGCAGGTTGACCGCCAGGTACACCAGATTGGCGTAGGCGCAGTGCGGCCCGGCGTAATCCGGGTCGTTCTGGAAGCGCAGCGCGGTGAAGATCTCTTCCTGCATCTCCCAGTTACGCATCATCCAGCTGCCGATCTGCTCGCGGGTAATGCCCAGCAGATGCTGCTCGATGTGGCCGTGCCAGAGGTGCGGGTTGGTTTCCAGGTGCTGGCAGATCAGGTTGAAGTGCGGCGGGAAGATATGCGCCAGCAGCAGGTAGCCGAAGTTGTGCAGTAGCCCGCCGAGATAGGCCAGGCCGGTTTCCGGACGCTGGCCGGCAGGAATCATCCGGGTCAGCCCCTCGATCAGCGCGGCGGTATAGATCGCCTGCTGCCAGTAGGGCGTGTTCTGCTGGTTGGGATCACTGAGCTGGCTCAGGTGGCGCCCCAGGGCCAGGCCGAGCGCCAGGTTGATCACCAGGTCGAAGCCGAGCACACGGATGATCGCTTCTTCCACCGAACGCACCTTGCCGGGCGCGGCATACAGCGGCGAGCTCGCCCAGCGCATCACCTGCGCGGCCAGCGCCGGATCGGTTTCCACCACCGAGGTGATGTCTTCGATGGTGGCATTCGGGTTGGCGCGCAGCTTGATGATGCGCTGCGCGGTGCGGGTCAGCGGCGGAATCTCCATGGTCTCGCCGAGACGCTGCTGGATGCGGCGGGCGGTAAAGGTCTTCACCGCCTGATCGATTTCGCTGCTGTCGTCGCCCGGTCGGTCGAGGTTCGGGCGGATGTTGCCCAGGGGTTCACCGAAGCGGCCGGGACGCGCCTTGGCCAGCAGCATCTGGAAATGCTCGCGGCCGATCTCCAGCAGCAACCCCGGGGCGCCCGACTCGATCAGCAGCACCGGTTGCTCCAGCAGACGCTCGTCGTACAGACAGGGAGAGCTGGTAATCGCCGGCAGCGCCGGCAGGCAGCCCAGGCCATGACGGCTGAGCATGCGCTTGAGGCGCTCCGGGCGCACCGGGCCCAGTTGCCGCTCGCTGAAGGCGGCCAGGCGCTTGAGATCGAGCAGCTGGTTACGCGGATACAGCACCAGGGCGGCGCCCAGGTTGTCTTCCAGCAGCACGGCCTGGATACGCTGTGCCGGCGGAATACCCGGCTCCTCGGGTCGGGTGCGCAAGGGTACGGCCAGGCGGCGCAGCAGCTGCTGGATCAATAAGGGAGCGGTCGAAGGCTGTTCGGCCGGGACGATGGTGCACTCGTTCATGGGTACATCCGGGTCTGAAACGGGTGTTTGCAAGGCATATCGGCGCTGCCTCGGATTTCCCAAGGGTGGCCAATCACAAAATTGTCACACCTGGCCGTACTGCTGGCCGTGCCGCAGCCAGCGCGACAGCAGGGGGCCCACATGCTGCGGCCAGCGCGCCAGCAGCTGTTGCGCAGCCTCACGCACCGCCGGCAACAGGTCGGCGTCACGCATCAGGTCGGCAACCTTGAACTGCAGCAGGCCGGTCTGCCGGGTGCCGAGCATCTCGCCGGGACCGCGCAGCTCCAGATCCTTCTCGGCGATCAGGAAGCCGTCGGTGGTCTCGCGCATGATCGCCAGTCGCTCACGGCCCAGCTGCGATAGCGGCGCATGATAGAGCAGGACGCAGTGGCTGACTGCACTGCCCCGACCGACGCGACCGCGCAGCTGGTGCAACTGGGCGAGTCCCAGACGCTCGGGGTTCTCGATGATCATCAGGCTGGCGTTGGGCACATCCACGCCCACTTCGATCACCGTGGTGGCTACCAGCAACTGGATGTCACCCGCCTTGAACGCCTCCATCACCGCCGCCTTCTCGGCCGGCTTCATGCGCCCGTGGATCAGGCCGACACGCAGCTCGCCCAGCGCGGCGGACAGTTCTTCGTAGCTGGTCTGCGCCGCCTGGCAGGTCAGTTCCTCGGATTCCTCGATCAGCGTGCACACCCAGTAGGCCTGGCGTCCTTCGTGGCAGGCCGCGCGCACCCGCTCGATGACTTCCGGGCGGCGGCTGTCGGCGATGGCCAAGGTGTTCACCGGCGTGCGGCCGGGCGGTAGCTCGTCGAGGATCGAGGTGTCCAGGTCGGCGTAGGCGCTCATCGCCAGGGTGCGCGGGATCGGCGTGGCGGTCATGATCAGCTGGTGCGGACACAGCCGGCCATCCACGCCCTTCTGGCGCAGCGCCAGGCGCTGCTGCACACCGAAGCGGTGCTGCTCGTCGATGATCACCAGCGCCAGCTTGGCGAAGCGTACCTCGTCTTGGAACAGCGCATGGGTGCCAACCACCATCGGGCAGCCGCCGGCGATCCGCTCCAGCGCGGCGGCGCGCGCCTTGCCCTTGAGCTTGCCGGCCAGCCAGGCGACGTCGATGCCCAGTGGCTCGAACCAGCGGCTGAAGTTGAGAAAGTGCTGCTCGGCGAGAATTTCGGTGGGCGCCATCAGGGCCACCTGGTAGCCGGCTTCCAGCGCCTGCAGGGCCGCCAGCGCGGCGACCACCGTCTTGCCGGCGCCCACGTCACCCTGCACCAGGCGCAGCATGGGTTCAGGTTGCGCCAGGTCGTAGGCGATCTCCGCGCCGACGCGGCGTTGCGCACCGGTGGGCGCGAAACCCAGACCCTGCAGATACAACTCCGGCAGGCGCGTGGCCGGCGGCAGCGCCGGGGCCTGTTGGGCGCGAATGCTCTCGCGCAGGCGCTGCAGGGATAGCTGGTGGGTGAGCAGCTCCTCGAAGGCCAGGCGCTGCTGTGCCCAGTGCTGGCCCTCGGCCAGTTCATGCAGGTCGGCATCCGGCGGCGGGCGGTGCAGGTAGCGGATCGCCTCGGCCAGCGGGCCGAGCCGGTATTCCTCGGCCAGCTCCGCCGGCAGCCAGTCGGGCAGGCTGTTGGGGCCGAGCCGCGCCAACGCCTGCTCGCTCAGGGTACGCAGGCGCTGCTGGGTCAGGCCTTCGGTGGTTGGATAGATGGGGGTAAGCGTCTGCTCGACCGGCGCCGGCTCGGCGCCGCTCATGGCGCGGTATTCCGGATGGTAGATTTCCAGGCCGGTGGCCCCGGGGCGCACCTCGCCATAACAGCGCAGTGGAGTGCCGCGTTTGAGGCCGTCCTTCTGCGCCTGGCTGAAATGGAAGAAGCGCAGGCTCAGCGTGCCGCTGCCATCCTGCAGGCGCACCAGCAGGCTGCGCCGCCGGCCCATGACCACATCCGCGCCGGCCACCACGCCCTCGACCACCGCATCCTGGCCGGGACGCAGGGCGCCGATCGGCGTGACACGGGTGCGGTCCTGGTAGCGCAACGGCAGGTGGAACAGCACGTCCTGGAGATTTTCCAGGCCGACCTTGGCCAGCTTCTCCGCCAGCGCCGCACCCACCCCCTTGAGGGCCGTGACCGGGACCTGCGCCAGTTCGCTCATGCGGGTTCGGCGGTGCCCAGCGCTTGTGGCCGGGCCACCGAACACAGGCGGATGGAATCGGCCAGCACCTCGATGGCCTTCGGCCGCGGGAAGCTGGCGCGCCAGGCGATGGCCACGGTGCGGAAGGGCACCGGCGGTGTCAGCGGCCGGGTCTCCAGTACGCCCGGCGCGTAGTGGTGGCTCTCCACCGCCGAGAACGGCAGCACCGAGACACCCAGCCCTGAGGCCACCATGTGGCGGATGGTCTCCAGCGAGCTGGATTCCACCGTGGTGTGTTGCGCGGCATCGCCCTTGCGGCTGGTCGGGCAGGCTTCCAGCACCTGGTCGCGGAAGCAGTGCCCCTCGCCCAGCAGCAGCAGACTCTTGTCGTTGAGCTGCTCGGCGTCGATGGTGGCGCGCGCGGTCCAGGGATGCGCGGCCGGCATCAGCACGTAGAAAGGCTCGTCGTACAGCGGCTTGGTCAGCACATCGGCTTCCTGGAACGGCAGCGCGATGATGATCGCGTCCAGCTCGCCGGTGCGCAGCTTGTCGCGCAGCACGTGGGTGAAGTTTTCCTCGATGTACAGCGGCATGTCCGGGGCGACCCGGTGCAGTTGCGGAATCAGGTGCGGGAACAGGTAGGGGCCGACGGTATAGATGGCACCGACCTTGAGCGGTGCGGCCAACTGGTTCTTGCCGGCCTGGGCCAGTTCGCGGATGCCCTGGGCCTGCTCGAGCACCTTCTGGGCCTGGGCGACGATGCCCTCGCCTACTGGCGTGAGCCGCACCGCGCTCTTGCTGCGTTCGAAGATCAGTACGCCCAGCTCGTCCTCGAGCTTCTTGACGCCCACCGAAAGCGTCGGCTGGCTGACGTGGCAGCGTTCGGCGGCGCGCCCGAAGTGCTGCTCCTGGGCGAGGGTGACGATGTAGCGCAGTTCAGTGAGCGTCATAGCGGAATTCCATTGGGCTGGCCGCAAGCATAGCGGCTGCCTTGCATGGAACCAAGAGACGCCCGCCAATGGACTGCGACCCTTAGCCGCGCTCCAGCGAGTAGACGAACGGCGCGATCACTTCCAGGCTGCCATTCTTCAGCAACTCCGCGGGCGGCGCGGGCAGCGGCTGGGCACGCCGGATCATCTGCAGCGTGGCGCGATCCAGCGAACGGCTGCCGGAACCGGCAAGCACCTGGTGGTCGAGCACCCGGCCGCGACCGTCGATGACCATGCGCACCTTCACCGTGCCTTCCTGACCGCGCTGGCGCGCATCGTGCGGGTAGCGCTTGTGACGGTTCAGGTGCCCGAGCAGCAGGCTTTCCCAGGTGGGCTGACCCTGCGCGACCTGACTACTGGCCGACTGGGCGGCTGAGGCTTCCGGCGCGCGCGCCTGCTGGCTGGGCTGGGCGGGGGGCACGTCCTCGGCCGGCTTCGGTTCAGGCGTGGGCTCCGGTTTGGGTTCCGGCTTCGGCTCGGGCTTCTTCGGCTTGGGCGGCTTCGGCCTGGGCTTGGGTTTCGGCGGCGGCGGTGGCGGCAGCTCGATTTCCGGCTCCGGCGCCTCGACGCGCTTGGGCTGCTCGA